>NZ_AYMH01000030.1:0-84496 GCF_000633475.1 Bacillus sp. H1a
CCAACGGTAGGTGGGAGATGAATTTCGGTTTGGTGTAGCCAAAAAAATTGTTTTTTCTATTTATTTCGCCTCTGATATAATCAGTCTTATAAGAGATAAAGTTTGGTATAACAATGAAATTAGATAATAATGACGCAGTGTTCATGTTGTGCTATCACCTTTGGTGGCTCGCCATAGATAAAGTAAAACAGTTTATGGGAAATCAAGGCGAAAGTGAGATGAACTGATATGAAAAAGCATAATAAGGCGTACAAATTTCGTCTGTATCCAACAGAAGAACAGGCATATCTGATACGTAAAACTTTCGGGTGTGTACGCTTTGTGTATAACAAAATGCTGGCTGAACGGAAAGAAGTATATGAAAAGTACAAAGAGAACAAGGAAGAACTAAAGAAACAAAAATTACCTACTCCTGCGAAATACAAAGCAGAGTATGAATGGTTGAAGGAAGTCGATTCATTAGCGTTGGCAAATGCTCAACTAAACTTGCAAACCGCGTATAAGAATTTTTTTAGTGGGCAAAGTGATTTTCCTACATTCAAAAGTAGAAAAAGTAGAAAATCATATACAACGAATAGGGTAAACGGAAATATTATGTTATTTCATGGTTATATCAAATTACCGAAATTGAAAATGGTGCGACTGAAGCAGCATAGAGAGATACCGCAAAACCATATCATCAAATCATGCACGATTTCAATGACACCAACTGGTAAGTATTACGTGTCTGTCTTGACTGAATATGAAAAGGAAATCGTTCAAAGAGAAGTAGAAAGTGTGATTGGATTAGACTTCGCAATGGCTGAATTGTACGTGAGTAGCGAAGATGAGAAAGCCAATTATCCTCGCTTTTATCGTCAGATGTTAGACCGATTAGCAAACGCACAACGAGTATTAGCAAGACGTGTGAAAGGTTCAGAGCGTTGGAATAAACAACGCGTTCGTGTAGCTAAGTTGCATGAAAAGGTCGCAAATCAACGTAAGAATTTCCTTCATCATAAGTCCAAAGAATTGGCTACGAATTTTGACGTTGTAGCAATAGAAGACTTACATATGAAAGGAATGTCAGGAGCACTTCGCTTTGGTAAAAGTGTTGCGGACAACGGTTGGAGGATGTTCACGACATTTTTAGCATATAAGCTACAAGAACAAGGAAAACAACTTGTAAAAATAGATAAGTGGTTTCCTTCTACAAAAATGTGTAGTAGTTGTGGAAGCAGAAAAGATATGTCACTATCTGAACGCACGTATGAGTGTTCTTGTGGACTAACAATAGGTCGTGACTATAACGCGGCTATCAATATCAAAAAGGAAGCCATACGCTTATTAGCGTTGGCATAAATAGCACAAAATAACCTTTGGAACAAGGGAGTTAGCTCGGCTGTCCTAGGACGAATTCGTTAGCTATTAAAAGTAACGATTAACCGAGAAGCCCCCACTTCAAGTAAGCTCGTAAGAGATACTAAGTGGTGGGTAGTTCACCCTTGAGAGTCTTACATTTCTCAATTGTTTTGTTGGAAAAAGGTAAGAAAACGTTATCTTTTTGATAGGGGAAGATTATGAAAATGTAATTGTATATCAAGTGAAAATTATTGTAGAAAGCAAGTATCAAAAGGGTTAGAGATCGTTGTTAAAGGACAGTTAAAGTGAGTGTAATCATGTTGCATAGCAGTGGAATACAAGGAAGAGTTTTCTCAACTAGCAGTAAATTTACTGTATATTTCTTGCAAAAACTATTGTATAATGATTATAGAAGTTACTTATTAAAAGTAATTGTTGTTTGTAATAAGTTGTTGCTTACATGAACTGCGATTTTTTTACTTTGCTATAAGACAAGTTATTGTGAAGAATTGCTGAAGTTAGAAATTTAAACTGTAATTAATACAGAATTTGTACTCTTTAAGGAGAGTGAGCTTTGTATGGTAACATTATATAGTTCTCCAAGCTGTACGTCTTGTAGAAAGGCGAAATTATGGCTAGAGGAAAATCATATTCCTTATACAGAACGTAATATTTTCTCAGATCCATTAACGATTGAGGAAATTAAAGAAATTTTACGTATGACAGAAAGCGGAACGGATGAGATTATTTCTACTCGTTCAAAAGTTTTCCAAGAATTGAATGTGAACTTAGAATCTTTACCACTTCAAGATTTATATAAGATGATTCGTGACTATCCGGGTATTTTACGTCGTCCAATTATGATTGACGAAAAACGCCTTCAAGTAGGTTACAACGAAGACGAGATCCGTCGTTTCTTACCACGTACAGTAAGAACGTTCCAATTACGTGAAGCACAACGTCTTGTAAATTAATTATAATAATATGAAAACCTTCTACCTATTATATAGTAGAAGGTTTTTTTTACTGTTTAACATTTCGTAATCGAATCTGTTGAACGATAAAGCCTATACATAAAACGGTGAAAATGAACAAATAAGGGATGCCGGTGGTAAAACTAGGATTATGATAGAAAAACGTTGCAAGTCTGTCTTCGTGTGTAATCATTTTTCCTGCTGTATAGGAGAGAACTGCTGCCCCGCCATAAATGAGAAATGGAAAGCGTTCCATGAGTATTAAAATAAGTTTGCTTCCCCAAATGATAATCGGGATAGAAATAAATAAACCGATTATTACGAGTAAAAATCTTCCGTGAGCTGCTCCTGCAATGGCAAGAACATTATCAAACCCCATAACGAGATCTGCGAATACAATTGTACGTACAGCTTGGAATAAAGTCGTTTTTCCTTGGATAGAAGAAAGGTCATTGTTATTATCAGTTAGTAAATTTACCGCGATTAATGTGAGTAAAATTCCGCCAATGAGTTGTAAGAATGGGATATCGAGTAAATAGACGGCTAGTATTGTGAGGAGAATTCGTAGCACAATTGCTAAAATAGTACCAATCAAAATGGCTTTATTTCGTTTTTTTTCAGGTAAATTTCGGCTAGCTAGTGCGATGACAATTGCGTTATCGCCACCTAGTACAACATCGATACCGACAATCATTAGTACAGATGTTAAAAACTCTAAGTCCATTCGTCTGCCTCCATTTATGATGTTTTAATAAGCGAAATATATGTATGTGATGAAGAAAGTTTGTCTAGGTTTTCCCGCGTACTTGGGGGACTAAATAATCTCCTCTAATAGATGTTTCACTTTATTACAGTGTACGGGCGAATATGGAAATGTATGTCCAAATTTTTTGTGAACAGTGAATTGGTGTCATGATATATTTGTCACGCTATCTGGGGGCTAATCATCTGAAGATGAACAAAACCCCCACTGATTAAAGTTTTACTTTATGTAAGCAGCTGAATGAAGGTAGGCATATAACTATTTTTGTAAAATAAATCGATTTTATTTCCATTCTGGAGAATCTTATCATAAAATGAAAGTACAAGAATCTATTGATTTGTCATATGAGTGGGGAATCCCTTCATAACAATTCTAAACAGGAAGGGAGAGTTGTATTTTGGATATTGAAAGAATTAACGATCATACGATGAAATTTTTTATTACGTACGTTGATATAGAGGATAGAGGATTTAACCGTGAAGAGATTTGGTATGACCGCGAACGAAGTGAAGAACTTTTTTGGGAAATGATGGATGAAGCTCGCGATCATGACGATTTCTTTATTGATGGACCGTTATGGATTCAAGTGCAAGCAGTTGACAAAGGAATTGAAGTGCTTGTAACGAAAGCACAGCTTTCAAAGGATGGACAAAAGTTAGAACTACCAATAGGTGTAGACAAAATTATAGATATTCCTCTAGATGAAGGAATCGAATCATTATTCCAGCAAGAATTAGAGGAAGAGGTAGTGGAACCAGCAGGTACAAACTTTAATGAAGATGGTACGTTTGGCTTTTTAATTAAGTTTAGTGATTTTGAAGATGTAATTTCATTAAGTCATCGTCTTATCTTTGAAGATATAAAAGATGAGCTGTATTCATTTGAGGACCGCTATTATGTATATGTAGAGTTTGATGAAGTGCTACATGATGAGGAAGAAATTGATCGTATTTTAAGTATTATTTTAGAATATGGAGAAGAATCTACTCTAACGATTCACCGCTTAAGTGAGTATGGAAAACAAGTTGTGAAAGAGCGTGCGCTTGAGACAATTCGTAATCATTTTCCTGCTAAGACGTAGGCCGATTTCTATAGTATGAAATCGGCTTTTTTTATGAAGCATAGGAAAGCTTTCTTAGTAAGGAGGTAAGAGATGAAAAATACGTTAAAACTACTTTTCTTTTTTCTATTATTGTTCGCATTATTTGTTTCGTTACGTATGTTTATTGATGTAGCATTTTATTCGGATGTAATTGGGATAAAAAACATTTCAATTTTAGGTATTATTAGTATTTTATTTACGGTTTCTGCGTTTTTAATTGGTTGTGTTATTTTCTTAGAAAACCGCCACCCGTCTAAAACACTTACATGGTTAATCGTACTAGGTATTTTTCCAGTGTTCGGTTTCTTTGCTTATTTATTATTTGGACAAAACTTTCGTAGGAAAAGAATGTTCCAAAAGAAGGCGTTACTCGATGAACAGGCGTTTTTACAATATAAGGGACACGAAGATTATGAGGAACGGATTTTGCGAGAACATAAGCATCAAGAATTGTTATTTCGCTTAGCAGATCGACTGGGTGCTTTAAATATTTCATTTCAAACTGAAACGAGGACATTAACAAATGGAGATGAAACGTTTCAGGCGATTTTAGATGGGTTAAATCGGGCGAAACATCACATTCATATGGAATATTACATTGTGCGTGATGATAAGCTAGGTACAGAAATTAAAGATATTTTAATAAAAAAATCAAAAGAAGGCGTTGTCGTTCGTTTTTTATATGACGCGGTTGGAAGTTTTAAATTATCAAATTCGTATATTGAAGAATTGAATGATGCAGGAGTAGAAATGATTCCATTTTTCCCTGTGCGCTTTCCGATTTTAAACGATAAAATTAATTATCGAAACCACCGAAAAATCGTTATTATTGATGGAAATGAAGGGTTTGTAGGTGGATTAAATATTGGAGATGAATATTTAGGTAAGGATAAATATTTCGGTTTTTGGCGAGATACACATTTATATTTGCGCGGTGAAGCAGTTCAAAGTTTACAGCTAATTTTCCTTCAAGATTGGTTTTATATGACTGGTGAGGCAGTATTAGCACCTGAATATTTACAAGCGAAAGCAGTTGAGGGTGATCATTGGGGCGGAGTACAACTTGTTGCAGGTGGACCAGATAATAAATGGGAAACAATTAAACATTTATATTTTACAATGATTGCTTCGGCTCGGAAATCGATTTGGATTGCAACACCATACTTTATTCCAGATGATGATATTTTATCTGCATTAAAAGTAGCTGCACTTGCTGGTATTGATGTTCGTTTGTTAATGCCAAGTAAGCCGGATAAGCGTACTGTCTTTTATGCATCAAGATCGTACTTTCCGGAGTTATTAGATGCAGGAGTAAAAATATATGAATATGAAAAAGGTTTTCTTCATAGTAAAGTTGTCATCGTTGATTCTGATTTAGCTTCAATTGGGACAGCTAATATGGATATGAGAAGTTTTCACTTAAACTTTGAAGTAAATGCCTTTTTATATGATACAGATAGCATTCGAAAGCTCGTTCAAGATTTTAAAGATGATTTAGAAGAATCAAGTGAAATTCATGTCGATCGCTTTCATAAAAGGCGTCTTCATAGACGAATTGTTGAATCGGCGTATCGGTTATTATCGCCTTTATTATAGAAAGGGATGTCCTAAATTAGGACATCTCTTTTTTAAAAAGGAATTTGTAGTAATTTGTAGAATACAAGAAGCTGAAAGGGTGTGATTGCGGTGTTTATTGCAAGGAGAGAAAACGGAGAAAAAATTCATCTATTATATAACCGGGATGAAGAGCGCTTACGCGATATGCGTAACCAAGAAAGATTCTTTTGTACAGCTTGCGGAAAGGAAGTGCAAATGAAATTAGGAAAACAGAAGAGCTGGCATTTTGCTCATAAGAAAGTAGATTCATGCCTTGCGTTTTATGAAGCAGAATCTGTGTATCATATGCACGGTAAAGAGTTGCTATATAGATGGTTAAAGACGCAAAGTTGTCATGTGGAAATTGAACATTATCTTCCAGAGATTCGTCAGCGCCCAGATCTGTTTATAGAAAGAGACGGGAGAAAGATTGCTATTGAATATCAATGTGCTGCGTTATGCGCGGAGCAATTATTCAAGCGAACATTATCGTATTGGAAAGCAGGTATACAAGTAATATGGATATTAGGCGGAAATCAACTGAAAAGGCATTCCGCTTATTGGTTTTCGTTATCTTCGTTTCATTCTTTTTGTCTACAGTCTTATCCTCAGCCATTACTCTTCTTTTTTTGTCCAAAGCAAAAAGCATTTATGAAATGTGTATTTATAACCGCATTTTCTTCAAATATTTATTTCTCACATACTATTTATTTACCTTTTCGTACTATTAGTCTTGAAAATCTTCTTCAGCCAGTTCCATTTCAAAAAAAACGATTAGAACAAGAATGGACGCATAAAAAGCAATATTTTCGGAAGAATGCTTTACCTATTTGGAATTATAATCATAAGTCACTACTACGAGTTCTATATCAATTCAAATTTACCCCAGCGAGTTTTCCTTCTGAAATTGGTGTTCCTCTTCCATCCTCATTTGCTTTTCAAACAAATCCATTTATATGGCAAGCTTCTCTTTATATGAAGTGCATAGGTAAGCTTAAGGTGGGGGAGTATATTTCCCTTCAATACGTATATAATTATGTAGCAAAATATACGAAGAGGCGTCTACTTCCGTATTTTGCACAACAAATATGGAAGATAGCAGTTGCAGAGTATATGACATTTTTATGTGATGCAGGTGTGTTAAATAAAGTAGGTACTTATAAGTATCGAAAAATAAGAGATATTGTTATGTTAAAAACAGAGGCAGAAATTATGAAATATGATGAAATTTGCTTAGCGCATGCACTATCTCTATTTGAGACAAAGTACAACATGAGAGAAGGAAAAGGGGATATAATAAAGACTGATCGTGAAGGAATTACATAAGAAAAATCGAATTGTACTTAAGTAGAGATATTTAAAGGAGGGCTTAAAGAATGGCTGAACAAAATACAGTAAGATCATTACCAGATCGCAATGAGATTGAAGAAGCAAACACATGGCGATTAGAAGATATTTTCCAAACAGATGCAGAATGGGAAAAAGAATTCCAAGCTATTAAAGAGCTATTACCGAAGTTAACTGAATTCAAAGGGAAACTTGGTGGATCTGCAAGTAATTTACTTGAGGCGCTGCAATATGAAGATGAAATTTCAATGCGATTAGGTAAGCTATATACATATGCTCATATGCGTTACGATCAAGATACAACAAATTCTGTGTATCAAGCATTAAATGATCGTGCGACAAATTTATATTCACAAGTATCTAGTAGCACAGCGTATATCGTGCCTGAAATCTTATCCATTTCAGAAGATACGTTACAAGCTTTCTTACAAGAAAATAGAGAACTAAGTGTATATGAGCATGCATTAGAAGAAATTACACGCCAACGTCCACACGTATTATCTGAAGCAGAAGAAGCTTTATTAGCAGAAGCATCTGAAGTGATGAGTGCATCAAGTAATACATTCGGAATGTTGAATAATGCGGATTTGAAATTCCCATCTATTAAAGGTGAGGATGGAGAAGAAGTAGAAATAACACATGGTCGTTACATTCAGTTTTTAGAAAGTGATGATCGTCGTGTTCGCCAGGATGCATTCGAAGCTGTTTATGAAACGTATGGAAAATATAAAAATACATTTGCAAGTACGTTAAGTGGTGCAGTGAAACGTAATAATTTCAATGCACGTGTTCGTAAATACGATTCTGCACGTCAAGCTGCATTAAGTAATAATAATATTCCTGAGGCGGTATATGATCAACTTATTGAATCAGTAAATGATAATTTACACTTACTAC
Organism: Bacillus sp. H1a; assembly: GCF_000633475.1. Lineage (NCBI taxonomy): Bacteria > Bacillati > Bacillota > Bacilli > Caryophanales > Bacillaceae > Bacillus > Bacillus sp. H1a. Next base: position 8,021 of record NZ_AYMH01000030.1, read on the forward strand.
ATCGCTACATTGATATTCGTAAGCGTGTTCTAGGTCTGGATGAGCTTCATATGTACGATTTATATACACCACTTGTACCAGAAGTGAAAATGAATGTGAAGTATGAAGAAGCGCAAGAAATGTTATTGAAATCTTTACATGTACTTGGTGATGAATATGTTGAAATTTTGAAAGAAGCATATGAAAATCGCTGGGTAGATGTGTATGAGAATAAAGGAAAACGAAGCGGTGCATATTCATCTGGTGCATACGGAACAAATCCGTATATTTTAATGAACTGGCATGATAATGTGAATAACTTATTTACGCTTGCTCATGAGTTTGGTCATTCTGTGCATAGTTACTATACAAGAAAGACACAGCCGCACGTATATGGTGATTATTCAATTTTCGTAGCAGAAGTAGCATCAACTTGTAATGAAGCACTTTTAAATGATTACTTATTGAAGACGACAGAAGATAAGAAAGAGCGTCTATATTTATTAAATCACTATTTAGAAGGATTCCGCGGTACTGTATTCCGTCAAACAATGTTTGCAGAGTTCGAGCATATCATTCATAAGAAAGTACAAGAAGGACATGCCGTTACTCCAGATATGTTAACGGAGATTTACTACGATTTAAATAAGAAATATTTCGGTGATGCTTTAGTAATCGATAAAGAAATTGGGTTAGAATGGTCTCGTATTCCGCACTTCTATTACAACTATTACGTATATCAATACGCAACAGGATTTAGCGCGGCAACAGCTTTATCAAAACAAATATTAGAAGAAGGGGAACCAGCAGTAGAACGTTACATTAACCAATTCTTAAAAGCGGGAAGCTCTGATTATCCAATTGAAGTGTTGAAAAAAGCAGGAGTAGATATGGCATCGCCAGAACCTGTAAGAGAAGCATTACAAGTATTTGAAGAAAAGTTAAACGAATTAGAAGCGCTACTATTTGAAGAGAAGTAATTAAAAAAGACGAGGATGAAATTCCTCGTCTTTTTTATTGTTTTGAACATTGATTCAGATATGTGTTGAATTTGTCGTTATTTGTCGAAAAACGATGAGGTTTCGCTTATTTTTTTCTAAATTAGAAGAGGTTTCGTGACTTATTTTTGTAGTTAAAATCGTTTGAACCGTTTTCTACGGTTGAAATAAGAGAGAGCGATGACGATAACTCCGAATAAAAGAGGTAAGGCAATAATTTTAGGAAAAGCTTGTAATAGAGAGAGGATATACAAGAGAAAAGAAACAATAACGCCTAGAAAGATAAGGAAAATATGAGACTTTTTCATAAAGAACACCTCCTAAATTGCTTTTTCTATAGCTTATTCAGGAATGAAAACGTTTAGAATGTGACAAAAGTGTGAAATTCGACAAAAGGGGTTGTCATCTGACGTCGAATCTTGTAATATAATAAGCGTGAACGAATTCACATACAAACATATACCCCTTTGTTTGAACGTGAAAATTTCTCCCATCCCCTTTAATATTTTTATAAGCCGTAAAGAAAAAGACCTGGTGTTTACACCAGGTCTTTTTCTTCTGTAATCCATTTCCAATAACGTTCGCACTTTACTTCAATCATTTGTACTTTTCGTTTTAGTAGTAATTTTTTGAGTTCGCGTTCTATTTCTTGCTGAGAGCAGTCATATATAAATGAGATTTCCTTCGAAGAAATAAATTGTGTTACTTCTAGTAATACCTCTAAAGGCGGTAATGGTTCTGGCTCAATCTCGCATTTCACAAGTTCTTTCAATAGCTGTACGTATACATCATAGGAATAAATCCCTGCGATTTTAATGCCTTCCTCATCTGAATTTGCATGGAAAAATACGAGGGAAGGAATTTCTGTAATGTGCATCTCATTTGTGAATTTCAGGTCACATTGGAAAGCTTTTTTTGCACTAATGGAATGTAAATCTTTTTTAAATTCCTCAACATCAATACCGCTATCTTTAGCACATGTAAGTAATAATTCACCGTCAGGGTTTGATACATTTTTAAGCAAAATGTATTCTTGGAGTTTTCGCAAAAACTTCGAACCTGCTTTTCGGCCTTGCAACTCCGCCGCCTTAATTGCCATCGAAACTAAATACGGTGTTGACGATGCATCTTGCATATGTACCTTTCCATCACATGAAAAGCCTTGTAAACTTGTTGTTTTTTCCCACACAAATCGAATATTAGCAGGTTTATTCCATTTGTGTGAGGAAGCATTTGCTCCGTCCACTTTTCCTGTTACTATATGACGAATCGAGAAGTATTTCCCATATTCAAGCCATAGTTTAATAATAAATGGCTCGATATCCCAGCAATCTTTACAAAGTGGATCGATAAATAAATATGCTTCTACAGATTTATGTTCGCATGTGGAAGGAGAAGGCATATGCTTAGCTTCCTGCTTATCCATTACACTTCACCTGTTTCATTTGGAGTATTAACCATATGTTGAGCAGTTAATGCTAAACGTTCAAAAACAAACTCTCTTATATGACCGTGCACTCCTGTATCATTCATTGCTTGCTCCATACATGATAGCCAAGCTTCTGCTCGTTTTGGAGTAATCTCAAACGGGAGATGGCGTGCTCTTAGCATAGGATGCCCATGTTCTTCAGTGTATAAATTAGGACCACCTAAATATTGTGTTAAAAATTGTTTTTGCTTCCTAGCGGTTTCTGTTAAATCATCCGGGAAGATCGGAGATAAGTCAGGGTGTTCACTGACATAGGAATAAAATGTATCCACTAATGTTGCAATGCATTGTTCACCGCCAATTGCTTCAAATGGTGTCATCGGTTGCTTGCTCATCCTTTATAAACTCCTTTTTCCATGAAATGTATATCTATTGTAGCAATGGAATGTTATGAAGAGCAACTAAACAGCCTTCATAACATTCTTTGCTTATTCTATAAGTTGCTAATAAATCTTTTTCTTTTCTAAAAGGTGAAACATAGTCACTGGTGAATTGCTTCTTCACTAATGGAATTTTCACTTTAGCGTGCTTTGTTTTGTTTGGCAAGGAAAAAGCGTTTTACTTTGTTGTTTGTATGACGAACTGGTACGCTATGTTGCTTTAGTAAACTCATAAATGCGGCTTTACCAGTCTTTTCATCTTGCACTTCGTATTCAATTTCATAATCATCGTGATTGTAATAGAAACTATGATCAAAGACAAGCGTTCCGCCTTCAAATAATATTTCAGCTCTTTCTGTTGTTAAACTACCCATATAAGTTAAAGAGGAAACGGGGATTTGTAATTTGTGAAGTTGATCCATTACAGCGCCTTGAATAATTGTGTTTGTTTCCATCATAAGATTAGCTTCTTTCTCTGTTACAGACTGATGAGTTTCTAATAAACCAATTTCAGCAGGTTGTTTTAATGTTAATGTATAAGTTCCATCTTTATGACGAATACGAAGTGCAGAGCCCGCATCTTTTAAAGAAAAGTGAGGCGTTTCAAAGTAGTGATTCACTTGTTTTGTAAATGCTTCAATAGAAAAAGATTTGCATAATGTTTGGAATTCGTCCTCTGTAACCATATTTTTAAATTCAATTTCAATTTCTTGTGTCATTGTATGCGCTCCTTTTGAAAAATAATTCTTTACACATTATCGCTTTTTCACAAATTTGGTTCAATGTTTTATTTGTTTGCGTCCATGTTATGATACAATAATACTGTTAAGTAAGACAGGAAGTTGAGATGGAGGAGTTCGAGCATGCAAAATAAAATCCAAGTTAAGAGCGTAGAAATGAGAGAGAATGCTCTTATTTTTTGTGCGGAAAATACTGAAATAGAGGTAAAGGAGTTAAGTACGCGTAATCACGTACTTGTAGACTCAGACAATTTATCATTTTTATATATCTTAGAAAACGAATCATCTTTCATTTATGTAAGCATTCCACATACATGCTGGGAAGCAATGCATGAAGCGATGAATAAAGATACAGCGATGTTTATTCGCGTGAATGATGTTGAAATGGAATTAGAAGGATTAAAAGAAGAAGTAGAATATTTAGTTGAAAATATTGAAGGTAATGCAAATTACGGAGAAGAATTAGTAACTGCTGTAGAAAAAGTGTTTCTATAAGCAAATGGATTGATTTTGGTGGTGGTTGAAATGAATCGTAATTGGGAAGAATTTTTAGCACCTTACCATCAAGCGGTGGCAGAGCTAAAAGTGAAACTAAAAGGAATGCGTACTCAATTTGCAATGTTAACGGAGCATTCTCCAATTGAGTTTGTAACAGGAAGGGTAAAGTCGGTTGCAAGTATTATTGACAAAGCGGAGAAGAGAAATGTACCGCTTGATCGGCTAAGAGAAGATATGCAGGACATCGCGGGCCTTCGAATGATGTGTCAATTTGTTGATGAGATCAAGCCTGTTGTAGAATATCTTCGAAAACGAAATGATTTTGAAATTGTGGAAGAACGTGATTATGTCACGCAAAAGAAAGACAGCGGCTATCGCTCTTACCACGTTGTCATTAGTTATCCTGTTCAAACGATACAGGGGGAGCAAAAAGTATTAGTTGAAATTCAAATACGTACGTTAGCAATGAATTTTTGGGCAACGATTGAGCATTCTCTAAATTACAAATATAGTGGACGTTTTCCTGAAGATATTAAAATACGCTTACAACGTGCAGCGGAAGCGGCATTTTTATTAGATGAAGAAATGTCTTCCATTCGTCTTGAAATTCAAGAAGCACAAAAGATTTTTTCACGAAAGCAAGAAACGAAAGATTCTGAATCATAAACTAAAGGGTGTTGGGCGATGAAATTTGCAATTATGTCAAAGGGAGATCAATCATCAGATACACTTGCAAGTACGATGAAAGAGTACTTGCTAGATTTTGGATTTATAATGGATGAAAAGGAACCCGATATTGTAATTTCTGTTGGGGGAGATGGAACGCTTTTATATGCATTTCATCGTTACTATAATCGATTAGATGAAACCGCATTTGTTGGTGTACATACAGGTCATTTAGGTTTCTATGCAGATTGGTTACCGACAGAAGTAGAAAAGTTAGTGATTGCAATCGCTAAAACGCCATTCCAAGTGGTTGAATACCCGCTTTTAGAAGTGATTATTCGCTATGTGAATGGTAGTAAAGAGTCACAGTATTTGGCGATGAATGAAGCGACTGTAAAAAGTGCAGAAGGTACATTAGTAACAGAAGTGGAAATACGCGGAGAGTATTTTGAAACGTTTCGCGGAGATGGTCTTTGTATTTCTACTCCTTCAGGAAGTACGGCGTATAATAAAGCGCTTGGCGGAGCAATTATTCACCCGTCTATTGAAGCGATTCAAATTGCAGAAATGGCATCCATTAACAACCGTGTGTTTCGTACAGTAGGCTCGCCGCTCGTACTGCCGAAGCATCATACATGCGTTTTGAAGCCGGCTGCAGGAATGAACTTGCAAATTACGGTGGATCATTTAACGATGGTTCATCAAGATGTGAAATCAATTCAGTATCGCGTTGCGAACGAGAAAGTGCGGTTTGTTCGTTTTCGTCCGTTCCCATTTTGGAAACGTGTCCGTGACTCGTTTGTTGCAGATAAATAGAGAGGGTTTATATATTTGAACAGATTTACATTGAAATGGACTATACAATCTGTAGCAGAAGGAATCTTAGTTAGAGAATTTTTAAAAACAAAGGAGATTTCTAAAGCTGCATTAACGGATATAAAGTTTCATGGCGGAGCAATTGAAGTGAACGGTGAACATGCGAGTGTTCGTCATAAGTTACAAGCAGGTGAAGAGTTACAAGTCTTCTTTCCAGTGGAGGAAAGAAGTGAAGGGATGATAGCGGAAAATATCCCTTTATGCATTGTATATGAAGATGATGCAGTGCTTGTTATGAATAAAGAGGCTTATATGTCAACGATTCCGTCTAGGGAGCATCCGTCAGGAAGTGTTGCGAATGCTCTTTTATATCATTATGATAAACAACATCTCGCAAGTACAGTGCACATTGTGACGCGACTAGACCGTGATACTTCAGGGCTTATGTTAATTGCGAAAAATCGATTCGTTCACCATCTTTTATCAAAGCAGCATCAACAAAAAGGGGTGAAACGAACGTATGAAGCGATCGTTCATGGAATGATTTTAGAAGAGGTAGGAACGATTGACGCACCAATCGGACGAAAAGCGGATAGCATAATCGAGCGAACTGTCTGTGAGGATGGTCAAAGAGCTGTTACTCATTTTAAAGTAATGGAGAGTTTTCCTAATAAGACGCGTGTAGCGCTTGAGCTCGAGACAGGAAGAACACATCAAATCCGTGTACATATGGCGCATATAGGACATCCGCTACTTGGAGACGATTTATACGGGGGACAAAGAGATGTGATGAAACGCCAAGCGCTTCATAGTACGTCTTTGACGTTTTATCATCCTATTTTAGAAAAGGAAATGACTTTTACTTCCAGCATTCCAGATGATATGCAACATGCTTTACGTAACAATTAAAAGGGAACAAAATTCTTAATACAATAAGAATTTTGTTCCCTTTTTTCTTAGCGGAATAATATTAGAATTTGATTCTCACTAGTACGTTTTATAACGAAAAAGCCACTTTCAGCTTTTGTAGCAATGCCGTCATCATTTGGACGACAATATCCGTGTGTTTCGCAAGTACCGTCATCACGTACTAACATTTGTCCAATTAATCCGATAGGAAGCCACTCGGTGCGATTTCGTCTTGATATATACTTGCAAGCTGGATCCCATTCTGTATTTAAAAGAGGCAGTATTTCTTGCGTGTCCTTACGTGTATATTGACGTTTTCCGAAGCTATCTGTTTTATAGCGCTTTGCCCAACTTAAAGCACCGCTATTCCCTATGAGAGCGGGTGTAGCACTAGATATTCCTAATATGAATGAATCGTTTGAAGTAGCTATACGAATTTTTTCTTCACTACTAAATGTAACGAAATAACCGACATCAATAGGGTTATGATCTGCTGTTTCAAACATTTGTGCATAATCAGTCCCGCTTGCATTGTAAGAAGCACCATCGATATACATTTCTCCATTATGAGCAAGCCATTTTGCACCTATATTATGATCGGTTTCATTTGTCCCATTTGCAATAAACCATGAATAAGCCTCTTCCGCTGTACCAAATTTCCCCATAATATGGCTACCGGCAAAATTAGCTGTTGATGTATGATTTCCTTCCGCATGAGATGAGAACCCGTTAGCGATAGTTGCGGTTCCTTCTGCATGTGCTGCTTCGCCTAAAGAAATCGTATGTTTTCCTTCCGCGTGAGAATAAGAGCCGCCTGCTGTCGTTTCACTTCCTTCACTATGCGAACTATGTCCAGTTGCCTTTGTTTTTGATCCTTCTGCATGAGAAAAGGGACCCGTTGCATGTGTCAGAAGCCCTTCTGCATGTGAAGCGATTCCGTCAGCTGTAGAGTGAAGGCCCTCCTTAAATGCATATCTCGCCACTTTTTTATTCTCTGAAGGAGTAGGTGAAGGTATGTGAGATTGAGTGATAGTAGGTTCTTCTTTTTTTGTGTCATCGGTTAAAGTTAATACTTCTTTTATTTTTTTTACTTGCTGTATAATATTGGCGGGGATTTCAGTCTGGATTTTTTCTTTAATTGCTTCAGGAAGTTCAGTCTGGATTTTTTCTTTAATTGCTTCAGGAAGTTCAGTCTGGATTTTTTCTTTAATTGCTTCAGGAAGTTCAGTCTGGATTTTTTCTTTAATTGCTTCAGGAAGTTCGGTCTGGATTTTTTCTTTAATTGCTTCAGGAAGTTCGGTCTGGATTTTCTCTTTAATTGTTTCAGGAAGTTCTTTTTTTATTTTCTCTTGCACACTGTTTGACTCAAGTGTAGGCTCATTTTTATGAGAAAGATGTTTCTTTTTTTGTAGTGCTTTTATTTTTCGGTTATCTATAATGCGCTTCATAACAGCACTCTCTAAAGAGATATACATTTCTCTCGTTTTCTCTTTTTTTATTTCTTCTCGTTCTTCTATCTTTTCAATAGCTGCAGCTCGTATGCTGCACCAGTTGTTAATTCCGTACATGGGCTGGTATAAAGGGAAAAAGTTTCTGTTTTGTTTAGAAGATTTTTTCTTCATTCCGTCACCTCCTGCGACAGTATATGCCGCACAATTAAAAAAAGATGCACTTTACTGCATCTTTTTTTAATTGCTTTATCTAGTTTTAGTGTGGGATACGCCTAGAAAACACCATTTTTCTCTGTTACTTGTGAATTCAATAGGGGTATTTATCCCGCATTAACGGGCAGTAAGACTCCCACCTCAAAATTCGGAAGTAAAGCAAAGAAGTTAGGTGGGAGATCAACTGCCCGTCAAAGCCCGATTGGTTCAACTAATAATCAGTGGGGAATGAACAAAACCCCCACTGATTAAAGTTTCACTTTATGAAATTGGGCGGAACTTTTCAGGAACAAAAGGTAAGGAAGAAGGGACAGAAACAGTCTCCATCTCAGGGTAACGTAGTCCAGTTAGTTTACCACCAAATACAGCGCCGGTATCAATATTGACTGTATGATTCACAAAGCGGGGTTCATGGACAGGTGTATGTCCATAAATAATCCATGTTTCACCCTTATACTCTTTCGCCCAATCTCGGCGGACAGGTGAGCCGTCAGGGTGTTTTTCGCCTGTAATATCACCATATAATACAAATGTTTGTACTTTTTTATCTTGTCTTCCTATGTAATCTTGCCGAATACCAGCGTGACAGACGATTAATTTTTTTTCATCCAGTATGTGATATAGCGGTGATTGTTCGTAAAGAGTAATGAATTTTTCTTTTATTATTTGTTGCTTATTAGAAGGCAATGCTTCATATTCTGCAACAGTTGTTTCGAGCCCATGAGCGATTGTAACATTACGCCCAAGGAAGAAACGATACAGTTTATTACAGTGATTCCCTGGCGCATAATAAGCATCTTTTCTATTTATTACGAGCTCCCATACAATTTCAATCATACGTAATGAATAAGGACCTCGGTCTGTAATATCACCAACGAATGCAAGCTTTCGTTTTGCGTTATGAATTGGGAGACCACTATCCCAGCTATACCCTAGTTTCGTTGTTAAATCTTGAAACTCTTGGAAGCATCCGTGAATATCACCTATAATGTCATATTTCATACTTAAACCTCCAGCTCATTTTTTCATTAGTATATCTAAAATGGACATAGAAAAAAACTATACCGTTTTTCGATATGGTTCATTTAAACATAAAGATTTTAGTTCTTGAGCGTACGTTTAAAATAAATCCAATAGCAATCATATATGTGAGCAGTGAACTCCCGCCGTAGCTCATAAGCGGTAACGTTATTCCTGTAATAGGGAGTAAACCGATTGTCATCCCGATATTTTGGAATACTTGGAACGTGAACATTCCGATTGTACCAGCGCAAATATAACTACCGAAAGGTTCATTGCTTTCTAAAGCGATATGAATCATTCGATAAATGAGTAAGAAAAAAAGTGAAATGATGACACTTGCTCCTAAAAAACCGAATTGTTCAGCGACATTTGTGAAAATAAAATCTGTGTGTGGTTCCGGAAAATATACTTGTCCATTCTCCCATCCTTTTCCTTGCATCTCTCCTGATCCCGCAGCTAAAAATGCTTGTCTTAATTGAAATCCTTGAGCGTCATATTCATAAGGTGCTAGCCAACCGTAGAAACGGTTTAACTGATATTCTTTTAGAATGTGCCCCTTAAAGAACGCTGTATGCGTGAAATAAATATATGTTAAGGTAGAGCCTATGGCGAAAACACCGGAGGTTAATCCGAAAATAAAGCGCCAACGTATACCAGAAACTAAAATCATTGCTGCGAGCATCGCAGAAATAACCATTGTGTTTCCTAAATCAGGTTCTTTAGCGATTAGAAGTAGTGGAGGCAAACTAGCTGCGAATATTTTTCCGAGTAAAATAAAATCTTCACGAGTTGTCCGGAAAAAGTACTTCTCATTATGGTTCGCTATAATTCGTCCAATGACGATAATTAAGAATAATTTCATAATCTCAGAAGGTTGAAAGTTTCCGATACCTGGAAGGCTGTACCATGCGGTAGCCCCTTTAATTGTAACGGCACCTGGAACTTGAAGTTCTAGGCCAATAAGAAGTATCATTGCAAAGCCATACAAATACCAAGCAATTTTTTTATAGCGATCAAAATCGATAATCATAATAACACCAATGGCGATAAATCCAATAACGTACCACTGGATTTGCTTTAGGACAAAATTTACGTTTTGTAAAAATGGTGGCAAAGAAGGTTGTGCACTTGCAATAGCGAAGCAACTAACAGTCCCAATGGCAAATAAAATAAATATTAATATGTAGTCTATTTGATATTGAGGATTTGAGTCTTTCACTGTATGTATTCCTTTCTAATGCTCTTTATATTAGTGGATCTTAGTTGTTGTATCGCAGAGTTTAAAATGAATGCATGATCGATAACGTGGATTCACATATCGATTATATACTTTTATTTTCGTAGAATAGGCTAATGATTTAGCTCTTTTTATAATTATATCCAAATAATGAGAAAGACGTACATGTGCATCAGGAATGATATTTGAAATGTGACGGTATGTAAAGAATTCTTTAAAATACTTAGAAATGGTACTGGAGGATCTTCAATTGAATGCGCAACCGAGGCGGAAGTTCTATAGATATATGTAATGAGGTAGGAAGATATGGCTCATGCGCTACTCATATTTCAAACAAAGCTGTTCTTTTTAGCAATTCGTGGAAAGGTTGAACTACAGATTTGTTTTCTATATGTGAGCCTCCTATAAAAAGGTATACGATATTATGGCTAATGTAGAAAGAGAAGAAATAATGATTGAATACATAATAGAAAAAGCAGTAAAACTTATATCAGTTTTACTGCTAAGTAAAAATTAAGCGATTTTTTCAATAGTAATTGATGCACTCGTACCAGCAGTTAGTGATAATCCAGTGATGTTTGTAACAAATGCTTCAACTAATGATGGAGTTGATGTAATTTGTGTAATCGCTTGGATAATGATAGGTACTCCAGCTATAACTAAAGTTGTATTGGCGCCTGGTATAGGTGAGCCATTAACTTGAATTTCAATGTTACCTAATGCACTTGCCAATGTAGTATATACGATAACGGTAATTTTATAGAATCCAGTTTCGTTTATGTTGAAAGTATCACCACCTGAAAATGGAGAAATTGCTGTGCCGAATTGTGATCCCAATGTATTAAACGGTACAGGTCCGGTACCCGACAAAGTGACACCAGCCGAATCAGAGTTAAATGCGTACAAGCCTGCTGGAAGTCCTGCCCCAGACGGTCCAGTAGCCCCAGTAGTTCCGGTAGCGCCAGTAGCGCCAGTAGTGCCAGTAGCCCCAGTAGTTCCGGTAGCTCCAGTGGCGCCGGTAGCTCCAGTAGTTCCGGTAGCGCCAGTCGTGCCAGTGGCGCCGATAGCTCCAGTCGGTCCAGTAGCCCCAGTAGTTCCGGTAGCGCCAGTAGTGCCAGTGGCGCCGGTAGCTCCAGTCGGTCCAGTAGTGCCAGTGGTCCCGGTAGCTCCAGTCGGTCCGGTAGTGCCAGTGGCGCCGGTAGCTCCAGTCGGTCCAGTAGCGCCGGTAGTTCCGGTAGCTCCAGTCGGTCCGGTAGTGCCAGTAGTCTCAGTATCGCCAGTCGGCCCGGAGTTCCCAGTGATACCGGTTGGTCCAGTAGGAAAAGTAAATGGTGGAATTGGCGGTAATGTAGGTCCTATGAGATTAGGGTCAAATGCACTGGCGGATAAAGATTCATCCGGATTTAAACCATCTGAATAAGTATGATTGGACATAAAGTCACCTCCATAAATCTCTCATTATATAGTAGGTGGGAATTAGTGAGAAAATACCATCGACATTAGAAGGATTGAAAAGAAATCTCGAATATATTGAATAATATAAAAAAAGGGGAAGTTTTTTGTGTATATAACATATGATTGAGTGGGGAGCGGGTGATTATATTGAATAAGCATGAAATTACAATTAGCTTATGTATGATTGTTCGTGATGAAGAAAATACAATAGCTCGATGCTTAGAATCAGTAAAAAACATAGTTGATGAAATTATTATAGTTGATACGGGTTCTATGGATCGGACGAAAGAGATTGTGGAGAAATATGCTTCTAATATACACGAATTTTCATGGATTGATGATTTTGCAGCGGCTAGAAATTTTTCTTTTTCAAAAGCAACGCAGCATGGTATTCCGTGGCGAGAGGATTTGTTTCAAGGGTTCCACTTTTATGATGTGTCACAGTCTTTAGAATTTCAAAAGGCTGGATATTTAATTGGTATCCCTAAGCAAATCTATGGTGTATTCATTACAACGGAGATGAGTTTGATGCGGATACATATGAGAAGTACCGGAAAGTTTTCGTAGAACATTACAAAGATATACTATCTCCATCATAAGGGAGAGATGAAGGATGAAAGGGATTATTTTAGCAGGCGGTACAGGGTCGAGACTATATCCAATAACGAAAGTAACGAATAAACATTTACTTCCCGTTGGGCGATATCCGATGATTTATCATGCGGTATATAAGCTGAAGCAATGTGAAATTACAGATATTATGATTATTACAGGTAAAGAGCATATGGGAGATGTTGTTAGCTTTCTAGGAAGTGGTCAAGAATTTGGCGTGTCCTTTACGTATCGTGTGCAAGATAAGGCGGGCGGGATTGCACAGGCGTTAGGGCTTTGTGAGGACTTCGTCGGGAATGATCGTATGGTAGTTATATTAGGAGATAATATCTTTTCAGATGATATTCGTCCATATGTTGAAGAGTTTACAAGTCAAAAAGAAGGTGCGAAAGTGCTGCTTCAATCTGTAGAAGATCCCGAACGATTTGGCGTAGCGCATATTCAAGGACGGAAAATAATTGAAATTGAAGAAAAGCCGAAGGAGCCGAAAAGTTCTTATGCTGTGACGGGAATTTATTTGTATGATTCGAAAGTCTTTTCTTATATAAAAGAATTAAAACCTTCCGCAAGAGGGGAACTTGAAATTACAGATATAAATAATTGGTATTTAAAACGAGGGGTACTTACTTATAATGAAATGAGCGGTTGGTGGACTGATGCGGGAACTTATGCATCTCTTCAAAGAGCGAATACGTTAGCGCGAGATATAAACTTTGGGAAACAGTTTAATGGAAAACAGGTGAAAATATGAAAGTTGTAGAAACAAATTTTACCGATGCGAAATTGTTAGAACCGAGGTTATTTGAAGACGAGCGAGGTTTTTTTACAGAAAGTTATAATAAGAAAACACTAGAAACGTTAGAGATTACGTATTCATTCGTACAGGATAATGTATCTTATTCAGCTAGGTCGGGAACGATTCGTGGGTTACACTTTCAAAAAGATCCGAAAGCACAAACGAAGCTTATTCAAGTTATGCAAGGTGCAATATATGATGTTATCGTTGATTTGCGAAAAGAATCACCAACTTTTAAACAGTGGAGAGGGTATATTTTAAGTGCGGATAATCATAGGCAATTATTAGTGCCAAAAGGATTTGCTCATGGTTTTTGTACGCTTGTACCTCATACAATTGTTATGTATAAAGTAGATGAGTATTATAGTGCTGATCACGATTCAGGTTTGCTTTGGGAAGATGAAGAATTAGCAATTCCATGGCCGGTAACAAATCCTATCTTGTCCGATAAGGATCGAATATTACCATTACTCCAGGAATATGAAGATAGTTTTTAAGTAGGAGAGTTGTTTATGAATATATTAGTAACAGGTGGAGCGGGATTTATTGGAAGTAATTTCATACATTATATGTTAAAAAAATATGAAACATATAAAATTATTAATTATGATGCATTAACATATAGCGGGAATTTAAATAATGTAAAGTCTATTCAAGATAATCCTAACTACTCATTCGTAAAAGGGGAAATTCAAAATGGAGAGATGCTAGAGCATGTTATTCATGAATGTGACGCGCAAGTAATTGTAAATTTCGCGGCTGAATCACATGTGGATCGTAGTATTGAAAACCCAATCCCTTTTTATGATACGAATGTAATAGGTACAGTTACGTTATTGGAGTTAGTGAAAAAATATCCACATATTAAACTCGTGCAAGTATCAACAGATGAAGTATACGGTTCTTTAGGGAAAACGGGGAAATTTACAGAGGAAACCCCATTAGCGCCAAATAGTCCATATTCTTCAAGTAAGGCGAGCGCGGATATGATAGCCTTATCTTATTATAAAACATACCAATTACCAGTTATTGTGACGCGTTGTTCTAATAATTATGGACCGTATCAATATCCTGAGAAGTTAATACCGTTAATGGTTACGAATGCACTTGAAGGAAAGAAACTACCTTTATATGGTGATGGATTAAATGTAAGGGATTGGCTGCATGTAATGGATCATTGTAGTGCAATTGACACCGTCTTGCATAAGGGACGTGTAGGAGAGGTATATAATATTGGTGGAAATAATGAAAAGACAAATGTAGATGTTGTGGAACAAATTATAGAACTTTTAGGAAAAACAAAAAAAGATATTGAATTTGTAACAGATCGTTTAGGTCACGATCGTCGTTATGCGATTGAGGCGCAAAAAATGAAGAATGAGCTTGATTGGGAACCGAAGTATACATTCGAGCAAGGATTAAAAGAAACAGTGGAATGGTATGAAAACAATACGGAATGGTGGAAACCACTAAAAGAAAAGTAAGGGGCATGTAGATGAAAGAACGGATTATCATAACGGGAGCTAACGGTCAATTAGGGAAGCAACTACAAGAAGAGTTGAATTCTGAGGAATATGACATGTATCCATTTGATAAGAAGTCACTTGATGTAACAAATATATCTCAAATTGAGCAAGTCGTACAAGAAATAAGGCCGCATACAATTATTCATTGCGCAGCGTATACGAAGGTAGATGCTGCTGAGAAAGAACAGAATCTTGCGTACTTAATAAATGCGATTGGAGCTCGAAATGTAGCAGTTGCTTCACAATTAGTAGGGGCTAAATTAGTTTACATCAGTACCGATTATGTATTTTCAGGTAATAGGCCGAACGGATATCATGAATTTCATAATCCAGCACCGATAAATATATACGGATATTCTAAGCTTGCAGGAGAACAGTTTGTAAAAGAGTTACATAATAAATATTTCATAGTTCGTACATCGTGGCTGTATGGAAAATATGGAAATAATTTCGTGAAAACGATGCTGCGCTTAGGAAAAGAGAAAGAAAATATATCTGTTGTAGCTGATCAAGTTGGTTCTCCTACGTACGTGGCGGATTTAATTACTGTGATTAACAAGCTCATTCATACGTCCTTATACGGTACGTATCACGTATCAAATCTCGGTTCGTGTTCTTGGTTTGAATTTGCTCAAAAAATATTTTCGCACACAAAAATGAGAGTGAATGTGTTACCTGTGTCGACTGAGGAATTTGGATCGGCGGCAGCGAGACCGAAATATTCGATCTTTCAGCATAAAATGCTACAATTAAATGTTTTTTTACAAATGCCTTCTTGGGAAGAAGGATTAGAACGGTTTTTTATAGAAACAAAAAGTCATTAACAAATGTATGTTAATGACTTTTTTGTTTGCCTTTAAGAGGTTTTATGGTACTATAATTATAGTATCAGGTACTAATAACAAGTATAAGTATTTCTGGGAGGATATATCATGGAACTATTACAAGGGAAAACATTTGTTGTTATGGGCGTTGCGAACCAAAGAAGTATTGCATGGGGAATCGCTCGCTCTTTGCATAATGCAGGTGCAAAATTAATATTCACATATGCAGGAGAGCGTTTAGAAAGAAACGTTCGTGAATTAGCGGAAACATTAGAAGGACAAGAATCACTTGTATTACCTTGTGATGTAACGAATGATGAGGAACTTACAGCTTGCTTTGAAACTATTAAGCAAGAAGTTGGTACAATTCACGGTGTTGCACACTGTATTGCTTTTGCAAATCGTGATGATTTAAAAGGTGAATTTGTAGATACTTCTCGCGATGGATTTTTACTTGCACAAAATATTAGTGCATTCTCTTTAACAGCTGTAGCAAGAGAAGCGAAGAAAGTGATGACAGAAGGCGGAAATATTTTAACTTTAACATACCTTGGCGGCGAACGCGTTGTGAAA
Organism: Bacillus sp. H1a; assembly: GCF_000633475.1. Lineage (NCBI taxonomy): Bacteria > Bacillati > Bacillota > Bacilli > Caryophanales > Bacillaceae > Bacillus > Bacillus sp. H1a. Next base: position 24,206 of record NZ_AYMH01000030.1, read on the forward strand.
AACTATAACGTTATGGGTGTTGCGAAAGCTTCATTAGAAGCTAGTGTAAAATATTTAGCAAACGATTTAGGACAACACGGCATTCGCGTCAACGCTATTTCTGCAGGACCAATTCGTACGTTATCCGCGAAAGGTGTAGGTGACTTTAACTCAATCTTAAAAGAAATTGAGGAGCGCGCACCACTTCGTCGCACAACAACTCCAGAAGAAGTTGGAGATACAGCAGTATTCTTATTCAGTGATTTAGCACGCGGAGTAACAGGTGAAAACATTCATGTTGATTCAGGATATCATATTCTAGGATAAATATAATATTGATTATAGTTTTTTAAAAAGGACAGTCTCTAAATATTGAGACTGTCCTTTTTAATTGTTCTAGGAAAGAACGATTTTTAACGAAAGTTCTTGCATTGTTATGAATATAACTCTAATAGTACACGATTTATCCAGCTATGTATGGAAGTGGGAGGGACGAGTGTGAAGAATAAAAATAAAAGTTCAACAGTTGGAAGACCGTTGTTATATATTGCACAAGTAAATTTAGAACTCGATACACCGAAAATAAAAAGAATTCTCCTTACAAACTTTAAAAATGATGGTAGGCGTGAGCAAAGCGATAGAGATCAAAGTATTGTCAGTAGTGCGGTGGAAGAGGTGATAGAGCAAGAACGACAAGAGCAAGGGAAACATCAAGTGGAAGAAGAAAAAATAGAAGAGGAGGAGCAAGACGGGAAAGAAGAGCGAGCACAGGTGAGAACAGTCCCGCACAATAAATCGTTTAAGAATATGAGCAATGAAGAAAAAATTAACTTCTTATTAAACCGCCCTCATTACATTCCGAAAGTAAGATGCAGAATAAAAACAGCAACGATATCATATGTAGGATCGATTATATCGTACCAAAATGGAGTCGTATCAATTATGCCACCAAATAGTATGAGAGATATTAAGTTACCTATAAAAGAAATAAAATCGATTGATATGGCCGGTTTATAAATATGTAAAGGTGGTAGAAAGACTCTATCTACCCCTCCCCAATAGTTTTTTAGTTTACTTATTAAATAGAAACGTCGCTTAAGCACTGAATAGCACAGAAACAGCTTAAATCAACAGTAATACAAGTAGGTGTTGATTTTAACTTTGCATTTGGTACATTTAAAAACGTACAAATTGGATCATCATCAGCTGGTACAGGGGAGCCATTACCTAATACTACAACTAATACGCGTAGCACAGCGCAGCTATCGTCATCTACGCTCTCAACACGGAAAACTGCAGACGTACAGTGCTTAGCTTCTCCTACTGCTACTGGTGCAAATGCTTTAAAAGGTTCTCCATCTTTTGTGTATAAAATAAAAGGACGTGTATTCGCTACTGGTGCAGTGTTATGTGCTCCTAAAAATGGAATTTCACAACCAGATCCACACGTTGTAGTAGAACAATCTTGTAGTTCATTGATGAATTTTACGACGTCAACTACGCAGTGAGAAGAGCCATGGTGTTTATTTTCGTTACAACTCATTAATGTCACTCCTTATCTTCTTGTTTGTATTTACATTAATAAGATATTGGAGTAGGGGAGATTTGGTCACAGTCTCAAGACCTTTTTTTTAATAGGCTAAAGAAGATAGGGAAGGTGGAATTATGTTAGTTACAAGCTGGCTTTTATTTTTTATTTTCGCGCTAGCTGCTTTTAGGTTAACTCGTCTCATTGTGTATGATAAAATTACAGCTTTTTTGCGAAGACCGTTTATTGATGAGTTAGAGATTACGGAACCAGATGGAAGTGTATCAACTTTTACAAAGGTGAAAGGGAAAGGATTAAGAAAGTGGATTGGAGAATTATTAAGCTGTTATTGGTGTACAGGTGTGTGGGTCAGTGCTTTTTTATTAGTTTTATATAAATGGATTCCTATTGTTGCAGAGCCTGTACTAGCATTATTAGCCATTGCAGGTGCAGCGGCGATCATTGAAACAATTACAGGATATTTTATGGGAGAATAATAAAATGAAACTGGGGATCCTCCACACTAACTATTAGCCCTCACCAATCGGGATAAATCTTCATGATGCTAGTAAAAGCGGAGTTTAAGAGGATGAGGGAACGGAAATAAGGAGTTGTTCATATAGTAAATAGACAGAATTGATAGTAGAGGAGATGTTTGCTGTGAGTAATAATCCAAGTCAAAATTCATATGACCTACAGCAGTGGTATAATATACAGCAACAGCAACAAGCACAACAACAGGCATATCAAGAACAGTTAAAGCAACAAGGATTTGTGAAGAAAAAGGGATGTAACTGTGGGAAAAAGAAGAACATATTAAAACAATATGAAGAATGAAACACTCATGTTACTGTGAGTGTTTTTTATTATAAAAATAAAAAGCGGTATTTCGGTTAAGAAATACCGCTTTTTACTAACCGATTTGTACAACTGTTAATGCTGCGGCACGAACATCTACACTACCGAATAATTCGACGGGTACAATTTGAATTAAGTTGCTAGGGTTTAAGTTAATAAGGATAACACCGCTGGAGATATCTACTTCACCAGTGCCAATAACGTTAGAGCGGACCGCAGTACTTGAGCCTGGAATAATATTGTGTGGTGTATCTAATGATAAGAAGAAACGACCAGCTTCAGGGATTGCATTGGAATTATCAAGGCTTATTGATAATGTATAACTGATTTGATAAATACCAGGTAGTTGAATTTTAATATCATCTCCTATACTTACCGTATCGTTTATTATCGGAACCGTAATGTTTGGATTTGGACTTGCGCTAGGTAATAGTAATGGTGTGAATAATGAAGCGAATTGAGGCGCAAAAGCATTAAAAGCAAAACCGAAGGCATTTAGTGTACTAGCTGATTTCGCCTCGCAATCAGAAGAGAATGTGTTTTTCACTCTTTTATCTGTTTCTACTCTCAGTTAATGTAGTGGACCAGTTCCCAATTTTATGAAAAATACATAATAATACCTTTTAAGCATGGATTGGGTGGCAGAGTTCTCTGCCACCCAATCCATACTTAAATCATTGTGTAGTTTTATATAGAAACATCGCGTAAGCATTGAATAGCGCAGAAGCAATTTAAATTGACAGTAAGACAAGAAGAGGTCGATTTTAATTTCGCATTTGGTACATTTAAAAACGTACAGATTGGATCATCATCATCTCGTACAGGAGAACCATCACATAATACAACAACTAATACGCGTAGCACAGCGCAGTTGTCATCATCTATGCTCTCAACGCGGAAAATCGAAGACGTACAGTGCTTAGAATTTTCTGATGGTGCAAATGCTTTGAAAGGTTCTCCATCTTTTGTGTATAAAATAAAAGGACGCGTATTTGCAACTACTGCGCTATTATGTGCTCCTAAAAATGGAACTTCGCACCCAGATCCGCATGTTGTGGTTGCACATTCTTGTAGTTCATGTATAAAACGAACGACATTAGATACACAGTTGAAATCAAAGTCATGGTGATGATGATCTTCGTTACAATTGCAGCTCATTATGTTCACTCCTTATCGTGAGTTCTGACATACACTATTACAATATGAGTGGGATATGGTTGATATTACGTTAATTCTCAGGATAGAAACAGGGAATTTATATAGAGGGGATGTACATAACGTGATATGGAAAAAAGACATCCTTATTTTGTGGATGTCTTTTCAGGTAAATCTATTCGCGTAGTATATAAAAAACGAGATATATCTAGTTTTTTTCCTCTGAAAAATTGCGGAGAGGAAATGTAAAGTTCTTCTTTTGCGCGTGTAATTGCGACGTATAGTAATCGTCGTTCTTCTTCTAATGCTTCAGAAGTCTCAGTTACACGGTCATTTGCGTCTTTTAAAGAAGAAGTGTGAGGCAGAATGCCATCGCTTGCTCCGAGTAAAAAGACGCATGGGAATTCAAGGCCTTTCGCATTATGAATTGACATAAGCGATACGGCATCTTTTTGTGGCATTGTTTTTAATGCTTCCATTTCTTTTTGGCCTTGAATTGCTTCATTAATAAATTGTAAATAAGCTGGAATAGCCGTAAAGCGAGTTGCTGATTCCATTAATTCTTCTAGCATTTCTTTTTGTATGTCCTTATGCATCGTAAAGGAAGAACGATCATTACTTTGTAAGTACTCTAAATATTTTCCTTTACCATGAATAATTTCTTTCAATGCTTTTTTCGGTTCAAGTTCTTTTATAAATTTAATAAAATCGATTCGCTCATTTACTTTTTTTACTTGAAAAGGTTTTAAGCTTGGATTTAGTAATAGGAAATGAAGAAGAGAAGGGAAGCGGCCCTCACCATATTTCCATTGTTCACGTTCAATAAATGAAATGCACTCATCACGGCCAATATACATCGTTGGTAATATATTTGAAAGTGATTCGAGGCGGAACGGTTCCAGCACCAATCGTAAATGATCTAATACGGGCCTAATTAAAGAATGCTCGTAGAACGATTGGCTCGCCCCATGTTTTATAAATGGAATTTTATGAATTGTAAGCTGATCGAGTAAAGAACGACTTACAGAATGTGTACGATATAATAAACAAAAATCTTTATAGTTTCGTTCACCGCTATCTACTTTTTCTTGAATGAGTTGCAAAATTTGGTTTGCTTCATCAAGAGTCGTAGCAGGTCTTGCGTAAAATGGTTGTACACCTTCTTCACGAACAGAATATAGCTCTTTATCAAAGCGTTCTTGATTTAATTTAATGACTTCATTCCCAAGTCCAACGATAAATGGATTGGAGCGATAGTTCGTATTAAGAGCGATAATCGTTGTGTTATCAAATTCTTTCGGAAAAGATAAAATGATCTGGTGGCTTGCTCCTCGCCATCCGTATATCGCTTGATCGTCATCACCTGCGATAAACAAATTATTTCTTGGTGAAGCTAACAATTTTACAATTTCATATTGTGCATATGATGTATCTTGAAACTCGTCTACTTCAATGTAATGAAAACGCTCTTGTAATTGCGTAAGCAGGGGAGCGTTATTTTCTAACATATAATATGTTTCTAATAAGATGTCGTCAAAATCGATATAATTGTATCGTTGTTTTACCTCTTCAAAACGTTCATATACTTCTTTGAATTCTTGTTCAACCGGTGTTTTCGCTTGTACATCTTTCGGACGATTCAATTTGTTTTTCTCAAGTGAGATCATAGCGAGTATCGTTTCAGCATCATAATCGTCTTTTAAGCGCAATTCTTTCAAAATTTTCTTTATCATAATTTGTTTATGTTTTTCATTTGCTAAAATTTGCTGATTATATCCTTGACTACGAAGCAATTTTAAAAAGACAGAGTGGAATGTACCAGCAACGACATAGCTACTTGCGGCATGATTCATACCAGGCAAATTCGCTACACGGCTTCGAATTTCTTCAGCTGCTTTTTGTGTAAACGTCAGTAGCAAAATATTTCGTGGATGAACATGTTTTACATTAACTAAATAACCAACGCGAGTTGTTAAAACAGATGTTTTACCACTTCCAGCACCAGCTAGTGTAAGGACAGGTCCTTCTGTCGTTTGCACTGCTTCTAACTGTTTCTCATTTAAATAAACACCTTGCTGTTCTAAAGCGCGGAAATACGCCGCATCTGCATCTTCTTCCATAATTAAATGGGTAGATGTTTTCGGAATATGATACGTCGCTTGCGGAATGCCAGCGTGTGTTAACGATTTTTGTGAAAATTTTTCTTGTGTCATATATTCACCTTCAAAACTATAGCATCAACATTTAACTTTAGCGGAAGAAAAAGAAAATAGCAATGTAAAAAACAGGAGGGGTTACCTCCTGCTACAAAATTATAATTCTTTTATCATCACGATGTGCGGGATATTTGCTTCCATAAATACATCAGAAGTCGTCACGTATCCGAGTTTTTTATAGAAAACTTCAGCATGTGTTTGCGCATGGAGTTTCAATTTTGGTAGAGACTCTTCCTTTGCGTGCGCTTCAAGTACATCCATAATGATTTTACCAATTCCTTTTTTGCGATGGGAAGCTAGTACGCAAATGCGTTCCATTTTTCCAACTCCATCAACAATGCGAAAGCGACCCGCACCGATTGGAATGTCATTGTCATATACAACAACGTGCGCCGAAGTATCTTCGAATTCATCGTATTCTTCTTCTGACGATACACGCTGTTCTTCTACAAAAACTTGTTTACGTACAGAGAATGCATCACTTAGCTGCTCGTCTGTTTGTACGATTTGTGCGTGCAAATTAGTTGTTCCCCTTTCCAAGGTGGAATGTTTCATGTACAGTCCAAGTTCCGTTTTCTAATTGATATAGAAGGTGGAAACGATCGATTGGTTGCTCATAATAGAAATCTTTCATACGTAATCGACCTAATACATCAGCGTGCTCTGCATCTGATAAGCTTTGACCGATTGTTAAATGCGGTACGAAAGCGTACTCGCGTTCTTGTGTAAAGAATCCATTATGCATTTCTTCATTTAAGAAAGTAAGTTCAGGTGTTTTTTCTACTTTAAAATAAAGAACATTATTAACAGGTGCGAATGAACCAACTTTTCCAACATGAAGGGTAAATGGGTTCGTTTTGTTTGCGATTGTATGTAACTCATCTACAATCGATTCTAATTGCTCATCTTGCGTCTCAAAGGGTGTTTTCAATGTAATGTGTGGCGGAACTAATGCGTAATGCGGATCATAACGTTTACGCAATCCGTTCGCTTTATCCTGAATCATTTTTGATGGAAAAATTACAATGCCTAATTTCATGTTCCAATTCCTCCCTTTGCAAGTCTAGTTAGATTTTGAGAATAAATCTCTTTATCTATTATATCAAATTATTCTGAATACTGCTCTCTATTATTTCATTGATAGAATATGAGAAAATGCTTTCGGTAAATCTGCTTGCCAATACTTCCAAGTGTGATTACCTTCAAACTCTTCGTAATGCGTGATGAAGTTTCTGCCTGAAAGAAGTTTATTTAACTCGCGATTCGGTTCTACGAAATCAGATGTTTGTCCATCTGTACGTTTTACATTTGTTTCTTCTGTACCGATGACATGATAAATTTCTAGTGCTTGTGGGTCTTTGAAATCTTTCGCTAAGTTAAGAACTGTGTCATCAACAAATGGTGATTGCATAACGACCTTACCGAATGTATGCGGATACATAAGCGCAGTCATAAAGGAAACGGTACCGCCAAGAGAATCTCCAATTAAAACGCGGCCTTTACCCATTTGATACGTTGGATAATTTGCATCAATATATGGAGCAAGCTCATGAGCAAGGAAACGAATGTAAGCAGCATTCTTTACATCGTTCGGGAAATACTTTTCCTTACGATCGTGTACATTTTTATATGGAATACCGACAATAATTGTGCGGTCAATTTCTTCAGTTTCACGAAGACGCTCAATTACACGGTGCGCTTTACCAAGTTGAAAATAATCTCTACCATCTTGTGCAATAACAACCGTATGTTTATGGAGAGGTGTATAATTTACTGGTAAATAAACGAGAAGCGTAAGTTCCTCTTGAAGTGATGTACTAAAAAATGAAATTTCTTCAATTCTCCCTATTGTTTGATTCATGTATATCCCCCTAAATAAAAATTTACTGTAATGATTGTAAGAGCGACGCTTGTAGTGAAAAGGAAAGAAATATTCACTAATAGGTGCTTTCATTTCTATTTTACCATAATGGTACGAAGAATCTAAAAATTTGTATTTAAGTTATGAAAGAAAACGGATATAATGAAGTGGGATTTTTTACAGGTGAGAGGGGAGACACAATTTGAAACAAGAAAGGTCAATCGCACTACCATTAGCAATTTCCATTATAGCCATTTCATTCGCAGCAGTTTTTGTAAAGATGTCCTCAGCACCATCTTCCATTTTAAGTATGTATCGTTTATGGATTATTGTACTTATTATGCTGCCTATCGTTTGGAAAAAACGGGAAGAGTTTAGTAAGATTCAAATAAAAGATTGGGGATTTTTAATTGGATCTGGATTCTTTTTAGCGCTACATTTTCTTTTATGGTTTGAGTCTTTAAAGCATACAACAGTTGCTAGTTCGACAATTATTTTAGCACTTCAACCGATCGTGTCTTTAGTTGGAGGTTTTTTTCTGTTTAAAGAAAGAACAACCTATTCAGCAATTGCGACGATGGGTATCGCTATATTAGGTGTAATGTGTATTGGCTGGGGAGATTTAGGTTTAAGTAAACAAGCAATTTATGGAGATATATTATCCTTTTTAAGTGTAATAGCGGTTGTCGGTTATTTATTTATCGGACAAACGACAGTAAAGAAAGTATCGCATTGGATTTATAGCTTTACAGTTTTTGCATTCGCAGGTATTTTCATGGGAATTTATAATGCCATACTGCAAGTACCTTTTACAGGTTATACGAAGTGGGACTGGACTATTTTTCTTTTACTTGCGATTGTACCGACAGTGTCACACGTAATTAATAACTGGCTATTAAACTACGTAAATGCAACAACAATTTCAATGAGTATTCTAGGAGAACCAGTTGGGGCATCTATACTAGCGTTCTTCTTACTTGGAGAAAAATTAAACGCAATGCAAATTATCGGCAGCATGCTCGTATTGTTTGGTGTATCTGTTTTCTTACTACAGCAACAAAAACGAACATCAAAAAATGTGGTGAACGAGCAGGTGTATACACAGGAACTATAACGAATTTATTGTAATATGCGAAAAGAGAGGTTATTGGTAGCTTCTCTTTTTTTGTTCTATGCTGAAAGTAAAAGAGATTTTATAGTGGAGTTAAATCATACGTTTCTCATACAAAGGGAAGGAGAAGCAAAGATGAAAGAAATTTTAATGAAATACATGACAAATCTTACAACATTAAGTGAAGAACAGCAGCGCATGATCGTGGAAGAGTTACAAATTGAAGAATATAAAAAAGGAACAGTGCTCTTAAGACAAGGAGATGTTCCGTCTAAATGTTATTTTGTATTAAAAGGATGCATTAGGCAACATTGTATAAATGAATCTGGAAAAGAAGTTACATCAAATTTTTATACAGAAGAACAAGCGATCTCAAATTTTAACCACCATAAACAAGATAAATCATCCCCACATACGTTAACGTGTTTAGAAGACTGTATAGTAGTCGTGGGTGACCTTAATAATGAAAAGGGCATGTATAATAAATATTCACAGTTAGAAGAAATGACACGCCAAATGATTGAATACAATTTTGGTGAAATACAAGAAGAGCTTACATTATTTATTGCATCGACACCAGAAGAACGCTACAAATCATTATTACAAAAACGACCTCATTTAATCGATCGTGTTCCTCAATATCAATTGGCAAGTTACCTTGGTATTACGCCAGAATCGTTAAGCAGAATAAAGAAAAGACTTAAGTAATAGATTTTCTGCCGCCTTTTAGAAGTAGCCATATGCTAAGTCCTAATTCACCTGCAATCATAGGCAATTGGAATAAAACTTTAGTAAACGAAATGATTGCATCATATTGCGAAAACATCGTATTCATTACGTTAATGACGATATAACCGATTGCAGCAATGAGCAGTAATACACTAATAGTTTTCGGTATTCTTTTAGATTGAAAGGTTACATATCCTAACGTGAGAAGATGTAAGCCGAAAATGATTAATCCTACAGACCAAATGTATTCAAAAGCTTCTAGAAATAACATTATATATGCTTCTGGATTAGCGACTGTACTTTTAGAAAGAAGTAATACAAATGTTAAATTGAATATAGCAATTCCAAGTAGTGCTGTATACATAAGACGAAGCCAGGCAGTTAGTAATGAGAGACTAGCGTGGATAGGCTTTAGAAAGAAATAAAGAGCCCATGCGACGATAATATCAGTAATAAAAATGATAATCCATCCGAAGATTTCCGCTTTGAAAAGTGAATTTTGAATATTATGGAGTGTCGTGCTCGCATCTCCTTGTACAACGAGATTTGCGTGAACAAAACCGTAAGAAAAAAATGCAATGAATGCCATAACAAGAAGAGAAGTACCAGCAAATAAGGCATACTTTCGTTCAGTCATAATACGTCCTCCTATTCTAATGTTGCTTTCATTGTAATAGGAAAGAGAAGGGGGTTCATTGACTTAAATCAAGAGAGGGGAAGTTTAGTGGAATTTCCATCAAAAAAAGATGCATGGTTATATCCAATTTTTCTAGTTGTTATTGGTGCATGCATTGCTCCAATCTTTGCAGGGAGAGAATATTTTCTTCTGTTTTTTACAATTCCGTTAGCTATGGTACTTACTTGGAGTTGGTTTACGACAAAGTATATTGTGGAGGGAGAAGTAATCATTATTAAATCAGGACCTATTAAGAAGCGGATTTTCATAAAAGATATAAAGAAAATTTCTAATACGAAAAATCCGTTAGCAGCCTATGCACTATCATTTGATCGATTAGAAATTCTATACGGATCATATGAAACAGAACTTATTTCTCCAAGAAATAAAGAAGAATTTAATTCGTTGTTAAAAAGAAAAAATCCTCAAATAGAAATAAAGTAAGAGAGTGGCTTCGTATCCACTCTCTTTATTTTACTTTGGATTTGTCATATAAGATTGTACGTGAACGATACATAATTCACGGAATTTTCCTTCGGCAGTTGTGACAATAACAACTGCTCTTCCCGCACTTTTTCCTGTAATTGTTACAGTCTCACCTTTTGGATATATGGTGATAACGTCGGAATTCATATTTGTCCATATAAGCTCTTTATTCGTTGCCTGCATTGGTAAAACGGAAGCTGATAAATCAGCGCTTTGTCCCATTTTTATTTTTAGCTTATTTTTTTGTATATGAATACCAATTACAGATATAACAGAAGGAGCAATTGAAATTTTAGGTGGATTTGGTTGTATGTTTAAGCAAGAAGCAGAAGTATTTGTGATAGGTGAAAATTTTCTTATATGTTGTCGCTGTAAAGATGCTAACATTTTGGAGTCCCCTTTCTGTATAAGTGTCGATATTAATAATATAAAGGAAGAATGTTATAGTAAATTTAACGAAACATAAAGAAATTGTTAAATTCGAGAAGAAAACTGTCTATAATAAAAAATAACCTCCGCTTGTATATTAAAAGCGGAGGTTATTTTTATAGGCTATGTTGTTTTTCGAAATCTTCAAATTGCTCTTCAACTTCTTTTGAAGGTTTTGTTAGTAAACTAACAATTACGATTACAATTAAACTAATAGCGAAACCAGGAATCATTTCATATAAGAAATCTTTCAAGAATTTGAATTGAGTCCATATAATTACAGTAGCGGCACCAGAAATCATACCAGCAAGTGCGCCCCATTTCGTCATACGTTTCCAATATAAGCTTAATAAAATAGCAGGTCCAAATGAAGAACCAAATCCAGCCCAAGCATATCCAACAAGAGCTAAAATCGTATCATTTTGTTTAAACGCTAATGCACACCCAATTAGTGCAATACCAAGAACAGCCATACGACCGACAAATACAAGTTCTTTATCAGAAGCAGAACGCTTAAAGAATGTACGATATAAATCCTCAGTTACCGCACTTGAAGTAACGAGAAGCTGAGATGAGATTGTACTCATAACCGCTGCTAAAATTGCAGCTAATAAAAATCCAGTAATAAGTGGATGGAATAAAATGGTCCCTAATTCCAGGAAAATGGTCTCTTTGTTTGCAATTGTTAAGCCATTTTGTGAATAGTAAGCAATACCGATAAGACCAGTAAACATAGCTCCGACAACAGAGAAAATCATCCAGCTCATACCAATTCGGCGTGCAGTTTTAATTTCTTTTACAGAAGAAATCGCCATAAAGCGTACGATAATATGAGGTTGTCCAACATAACCAAGGCCCCAAGCGAATAATGAAATAATTCCTAATACAGAAGTGCCTTTAAAAATATCTAATAATGTTGGATCGATAGATTTAATTGTTTCGAATGCTGGGCCAAGTCCATTTACATGCATAATTGTTACAACCGGAACAAGAATAAGAGCGACTACCATAATGATTCCTTGCACGAAGTCTGTCCAACTTACAGCTAAGAAACCGCCAAATAGTGTATAAGCTACAACAACGCCTGCAACAATGAATAATCCAACATGATAGTTCATACCAAAGGAATTTTCAAATAATACAGCGCCTGAAACTAATCCTGAAGCTACATAGAAAGTAAAGAAAATCATAATAACAAGTCCAGATACTAGGCGTAGCATATGAGATTTGTCGTGGAAACGGTGTTCCAAAAATTCTGGGATAGTAATAGAGTTGTTTGCAATTTCAGAGTAGGTACGTAAGCGAGGAGCGACGTAGATCCAGTTTGCGTATGCGCCTAGTGTTAGGCCAATCGCAATCCAACTACTACTTAATCCAACGCCAAACATTGCACCGGGTAATCCCATTAAAAGCCAACCGCTCATATCAGCTGCTCCAGCACTTAATGCTGTTACTGCGGGGCCTAGTGTACGCCCGCCAAGCATATAATCTGTTAAGTTGGACGTTCGTTTGTAGGCGAAATAGCCGATTACTAACATCCCGAGCATGTAAATAGAGATAGAAGTTAAAGTTAACATCTGCGTACTCATGTAGTTCCCCTTCCTTTTGTCATGTCTTTTGATGCATTTTGCATATGTATAATCTATCATGATTATTCAGAAAAATCCATGCGGAAATATGAATTTTCTGAAATGTAAGCGTTTTTTGACATTAATTTGCTTTTGTAATATATAATTTTCTGACAAAAAAACCTTAATTTTAATAGAGTATTTATTATATTTACATAAAAATAGGTTGTTTTGTCAATATAATATTGAATGAAGAAAAAATATTTTTTTCGGAAAAAGTATTGACTTATTTGAAAAATGAGGAATATAATGAGTGCAACTTAAAAAAAATGCAAGCGTTGATGAAGAAGAGTACACATGATGAACATGTCAGAGAGCTGATGGTTGGTGCGAATCAGTATGGGATTGATGTGGAATGGGCTTCGGAGCTTCCAAACCGAAACGAAAGAAGTAGGCTTTGGCGACATGATCTCATCGATACAAGAGACACGTATTATTTTTTGATACGGCAAAGTGCGTTACATTCGTAACGAATTAAGGTGGCACCACGGGAGTACCCGTCCTTTCTATAGGATGAGTACTCCCTTTTTGTGTATAAAAAATTGTTGAACGTCCTATAAAAATTAAATATGTTAAATCGTTTAAGTAAGAAGAGTACGTATAATGGAGACGTTACAGAGAGCCGGGGACAGGTGGGAGCCCGGTGCGGTGCCATATACGGAATGGGCTTACGAGAGGTATGCTGAACAATTGTTTTCAGTAGGCAACCCGGGTTCCGCCGTTACAAGGATAAGGTATATATTTTGTACCTGAATAAAGCGGGATGCTTTTGCATCCAACATGAGGTGGTACCACGGTAAATTTATCGTCCTCTACATATTTCGATATGTAGGGGACTTTTTTTATTTTTCAGAGTGAGGTGAAAGGCATGATGACGAAAGAAGAATTTATGAAGCAAAAAGAACTAGGAAAACCATTTTTAATAATTGCTGAAGAAGAAGGAGATAGCATTACGCCAATTTCTTTATATAGACGTTTGAAAGGAAAGAACAAGTTTTTATTAGAAAGCTCACAGCTTCATCAAGATAAAGGACGCTACTCTTACTTAGGGTGTAATCCATATGGAGAAGTGAAAAGCGTTGGTACAGTCGTAGAAATAACGTTAAATGGTCAAACTGAAAAACTTCAAAAAAATGTATTACACGTATTAGAAGAAACGCTCGCACCAGAGCAAGTAGAGAGTCCATTCCCGTTTTGCGGAGGAGCGATTGGATATATCGGCTACGACGTAATTCGGCAGTATGAAAATATAGGAGAGGAATTAATTGACCCATTAAATATCCCAGAAGTACACGTACTACTGTATCGCGAGTTTATCGTTTACGATCATTTACGCCAAAAATTATCGTTTGTATATGTATACAAGAAAGACGATTCTGGCTCCTATGAAGAAGTCTATGAAAGATTACAAGTATACAAAGAGGAAGTACTAAGTGGAGAAGAGGCCGCGGTAAGTGAAGTGCTATCACCTTTATCATTTACTTCTTCAGTAACTGAAAAAGAATTTTGTGAAATGGTAGAAACAGCGAAAGAATACATTCGGGCCGGAGATATTTTTCAAGTTGTATTATCTCAGCGTTTGCGAAGTGAATGTAAAGGAGATTCATTTGCATTATACCGGAAACTTCGGATTGCAAATCCATCGCCATATATGTTCTATATCGATTTTCAAGATTACGTCGTTCTCGGCTCTTCACCAGAAAGTTTACTATCAGTAAGAGACGATAAGGTAATGACAAATCCAATTGCTGGTACGAGGCCGAGAGGGAAAACGAAGCAGGAAGATGAGGAAATCGAAAAAGAACTGTTAGGAAATGAGAAAGAGCGAGCAGAGCATATGATGCTTGTAGACCTAGGCCGAAATGATATTGGCAGAGTAAGTGAAATTGGCTCTGTGACGATAGATAAATATATGAAAGTAGAGAAATACTCTCACGTTATGCATATTGTATCTGAAGTTTACGGAACATTGCGAAAACGAATGAGCGGATTTGATGCATTAGCGTATTGTTTACCAGCTGGCACAGTATCAGGTGCTCCGAAAATTAGAGCGATGGAAATCATCAATACATTAGAGCATGAAAAAAGAAATGTATACGCCGGAGCAGTTGGATATATTTCATTCTCAGGAAACCTTGATATGGCGCTAGCAATTCGAACGATGGTTGTGAAAGATGAGAAAGCGTACGTTCAGGCAGGAGCGGGTATCGTCTACGATTCAGACGCGATAGCTGAATATGAAGAAACATTAAATAAAGCGAGAGCGCTTTTGGAGGTAATGAAATGATTGTACTTATCGATAATTATGACTCATTCACATATAACTTGTATCAACTGTTAGGCGAGTACGAGGAAGAAATTGTTGTCGTAAGAAATGATCAAATAACAATTGAACAATTAGAAGAGATGAAGCCGAAAGGAATTGTGTTATCGCCAGGACCTGGGAAACCAGAAGATGCTGGAATTTGTATCGAGGTCATTCGTCACTTTTATAAGAACGTTCCTATCTTAGGTATTTGCCTCGGTCATCAAGCAATTATATCTGCATTTGGAGGAGAAATTGTTAGAGCAGAGCGCATTAAACACGGAAAAACATCGCGAGTGAAACATAACGGAACGTCAATCTTTTCATACGTTACGCAGCCGCTTACGGCAATGCGTTACCATTCACTCGTTGCAGCACAAATGAGTTTACCACAATGCTTTGACGTATTAGCGACAGCGATGGATGACGGAGAAATAATGGCAGTTCGTCATAACTATTATCCGCTCTTCGGATTACAATTTCATCCGGAATCAATCGCAACAGAAGAAGGCGGAAAATTAATACGTGCCTTTTTAGCACAAGTGAAAGAGGAGGAAAGAGTATGAACAGTTATCTTCGAAAATTAGTAGAGGGACAGCATTTAACAGAAGGAGAAATGTATGAAGCAGGGCTCCTTTTATTAAGTGAAAACATATTAGAAAGCGAAATTGCTGCCTTTTTAGCACTGCTGAAAGCGAAAGGGGAAACAGCAGAAGAAATATACGGTCTCGTTCGTGCTCTTCGTGAAAAGGCATTGCCGTTTTCGAATCATATAAAAGGCGCGATGGACAATTGCGGCACAGGTGGTGACGGTGCGCAAACATTCAATATTAGTACAACATCTGCATTCGTCCTTGCTGGAACTGGCGTAAAGGTTGCAAAACATGGAAACCGTGCTATTTCTAGTAAAACAGGAAGTGCTGACTTATTAGAAGAACTCGGTGTAAACATTAGCTGTACGCCTGGTGAGATTGACTATTTATTAGAGAATGTAGGTATTGCCTTCTTATTCGCACCAGCGATGCATCCAGCATTACGACGCATTATGAAAATAAGAAAAGAATTAAACGTTCCGACAATCTTTAACTTAATTGGACCGTTAACGAATCCGGTTAATTTAGAAACACAATTTGTCGGTATTTATAAACGAGATATGTTATTGCCGGTAGCCAAAGTATTGCAGAAACTCGGACGAAAACAAGCGCTCGTTGTAAATGGAAGTGGATTTTTAGATGAAGCATCATTACAAGGCGAAAACTACGTCGCTATTTTAAAAGATAATGAAATAATTGAAACGAGTATTGCACCAGAAAAATATGGTTTCTCAAGAGTGAAAAATGAAGACATTAGAGGCGGAAATTCAAAAGAAAACGCAAAGATTACGCTCGGAGTATTAAGCGGAGAAAAAAGTGTATACCGCGATACCGTTTTATTAAATGCAGGGCTTGCTCTTTTCGCAAACGGAAAAGCAGAATCGATTGAAGAAGGAATTAAACTAGCGGCACATAGCATTGACTCTGGAAAAGCATTAGAAAAATTAAACTTATTAATTACAGCAAGTTATGAAAAATTAGAAAGGGTGAATTAAAGTGGGGACGATTTTAGACAAAATTGTAGAGCAAAAGAAAGTAGAAGTTGCGGAGTTATATGAAACGTATTCACCAGTAAAAGCAAAAAGGCAAACACACTCACTTGTAAAAGCTTTAGAGCAGTTTACTGTAATCGCAGAGGTGAAGCGAGCGTCTCCATCAAAAGGTGATATAAATTTACATGTTGATGTACCAAGACAAGTTAAAACATATGAAGAATGTGGTGCTGGGGCGGTTTCCGTTTTAACAGACAGTCAATTTTTTAAAGGATCGTTTCACGACTTACAAACCGCAAGAACAGAAAGTAACATTCCGCTTTTATGCAAAGACTTTATAATCGATAAAATTCAAATTGATAAGGCATATGAAGCAGGAGCAGATCTTATTTTATTAATCGTAGCGGCGTTAACGAAAGAGAAGTTAAAAGAGCTTTATAACTACGTACTAGAAATAGGATTAGAAGCGATTGTTGAAGTTCATGATGAACGAGAACTAGAAATTGCAATTGAATTAAATCCACATGTTATTGGCATTAACAATCGAAACTTAAAAACGTTCGAAGTAGATGTAAGCCAAACAGAAAAGCTCGGAAAACGATTGAATGAGGAAAAATTACTATGGATTAGCGAAAGTGGCATTCATTCAAAAGAGGATATTATTCGCGTCAAAAGAGCTGGTGCAAAAGGTGTATTAGTTGGTGAAGCACTTATGACAACATCTTCTATTAGCAGATTTTTCGATGAATGTAAGGTGAAAATATGAAAGTAAAAATTTGCGGTATTACTGATGTTGAAACAGCGAAAAGTGCGTGTGAATACGGTGCAGATGCAATCGGATTTGTTTTTGCAGAAAGTAAACGGAAAATCACTCCCGAGCAAGCGAAAGAAATTATTCAGGAACTTCCAGCGCACGTTTTAAAAGTTGGTGTTTTCGTAAATGAATCAGTAGAAATGATCCAGAAAATTGCAAAGGAATGCGGGTTAACACATGTGCAATTACACGGGGATGAGGAAAATTATCACATTAGAAGATTGAATATTCCGTCTATAAAAGCGGTAGGAGTAGTTGCGGAGAGTGAAATTAAAAACGCAAATATATACGAAACTGATTATGTATTATTTGATAGCCCGAAAGAAAGGTTTCATGGAGGAAATGGTAAGACATTCTCATGGGAGTTACTCGCACATATGCCAAACGAGTTGCGAGAGAAAACGATATTAGCTGGTGGATTAAACATCCTTAATATAGAAGAAGCAATTCGAACCGTTCAGCCCTATATGATCGATGTGAGCAGTGGAGTAGAGACAGAAGGAAAGAAAGATATAGAGAAAATAAAACAATTTATACAAAAAGCGAAGGAGTGTTCCAAATGAATTATGCATATCCAGATGAAAAAGGTCATTACGGTATATACGGAGGACGATACGTTCCAGAAACGTTAATGCAATCCGTATTAGAACTAGAAGAAGCATATAAAGAAGCGATGCAAGACGAAGCGTTTCAAAAGGAATTAAATCATTATTTACAAACGTATGTTGGAAGAGAAACACCGCTATATTTTGCGGAAAATATGACGAAGTATTGCGGCGGGGCAAAGATTTATTTAAAGCGTGAAGATTTGAATCATACAGGAGCTCACAAAATTAACAATACAATTGGCCAGGCACTTCTTGCGGTAAGAATGGGTAAGAAAAAAGTTGTCGCTGAAACAGGGGCTGGACAACATGGAGTTGCAACAGCTACTGTATGTGCACTTCTTGGTTTAGAATGCGTCATTTTCATGGGAGAAGAAGATGTAAGACGTCAAAAATTAAATGTGTTCCGAATGGAATTGCTCGGAGCGAAAGTAGAAAGCGTAGCGGCCGGTAGCGGTACATTAAAAGATGCTGTGAACGAGGCGCTTCGTTACTGGGTTTCACACGTGCATGATACGCACTATATTATGGGATCAGTTCTCGGACCACATCCATTCCCGCAAATTGTCCGTGATTTCCAAAGTGTAATTGGAAAAGAAACGAAAAAACAATATGAAGCGCTAGAAGGGAAATTACCAGAAGCAGTCGTTGCTTGTATTGGCGGTGGTAGTAACGCGATGGGAATGTTTTATCCGTTCGTACACGATGAAGAAGTTGCTCTTTACGGCGTAGAAGCAGCTGGAAAAGGGGTCCATACAGAAAAGCACGCAGCGACTTTAACGAAAGGAAGCGTCGGTGTTTTACACGGGTCAATGATGTACCTTCTGCAAAATGAAGAAGGACAAATTCAAGAAGCGCACTCTATTTCGGCAGGACTGGATTACCCGGGTGTTGGACCAGAACATAGTTTACTAAAAGACATCGGTCGCGTTTCTTACCATTCGATTACAGATGATGAAGCGTTAGAAGCGTTCCAATTGTTAACGAAAAAAGAAGGGATTATCCCGGCATTAGAAAGCTCACATGCTGTTGCATACGCTTTAAAACTAGCACCGCAAATGAAGCAAGACGAAGGACTTGTCATTTGTTTATCCGGTCGTGGTGATAAAGATGTAGAGAGCATAAAACGTTATATGGAAGAGGTGTAAAAAATGGGAGTAGAAAAAATTAAAGCAGCGTTTGAAAATGGCAAGAAAGCATTTATTCCTTACGTAATGGGTGGAGATGGTGGCCTTGGAAAATTAAAAGAACAAATCCGTTTTCTAGATGAAGCAGGGGCAAGTATTGTTGAAATTGGTATCCCATTTTCAGATCCAGTCGCAGACGGTCCAACTATTCAAAGAGCAGGAAAAAGAGCGTTAGATAGCGGTGTAACATTAAAAGGTATTTTTCAAGCATTAGCTGAAGTGAGGAAAGAAGTACAAATTCCATTTGTACTCATGACATATTTAAATCCAGTACTCGCATTCGGAAAAGAACGTTTCATCGGGAGTTGTCTTGAGGTAGGTGTGGATGGCATTATCGTTCCAGACTTACCGTATGAAGAACAAAATATTATCGCTCCATTACTTCGAGAGGCAAATATTGCTTTAATTCCACTCGTAACCGTAACGAGCCCAATTGAGCGGATTGAAAAAATTACGAGTGAATCACAAGGATTCGTCTACGCTGTTACAGTAGCGGGGGTAACGGGAGTACGCCAAAACTTTAAAGACGAGATTCATAGTTACTTAGAAAAAGTAAAATCACACGTCCACTTACCGGTAGTTGCAGGATTCGGTATTTCAACACGAGAACAAATAGAAGAAATGATTACAATATGCGACGGTGTTGTCGTTGGAAGTAAAGTCATTGAGCTTTTAGAAAATGAAAAGCAAGAGGAAATATGTGAGTTAATACATGCGGTAAAACAAAAAGAAGAGGCGTAAGTCTCTTCTTTTTGTTTCCTTTAAGAAATGTTAAAATATACAGAAAATACATATATTTTAGAGGGTGAGAAGGCATGCTAAGACGTAAACTATTATATCTTCTGTTAACAGTACCACTATACGCTCGGCTCATTAGCATGACGAAAATAGAATTATTGGCTCTATTTCTAGGGTATGTATTCATCTTTTCCAACTTAAAGCGGATTCAAGAGCAATCTATTTTAGAAGTATGTATATTTTCAATTATTATAGAACTATTTAGTATCGTTTCGATTGTATTATTAAACGAATTATTCCGGGGGATTCATTCATTTGCATTAATGAAATTTGGGAATATTGTACTGCAAGTAGTATGTACTTATATTGTGTTTGCTGTTTTAGAAAAGATGCTTGGGCAGCAGACGGTTTTTCAGGATAAATAAGAGGCCTACTGTTAATAGGGGCCTCTTACTATTTTAACCTAATGGGTTCTCGCCGAAACGCTCCCATAACTTTGGAAAGCGCTCCGCTAGTTCATCTTCATCATCTTCCCAATCGAATTCCAGTTCAGGCATAGATGAATCATGCCCTTTTTCATCTAATAGGGAGTCAAATTTATTCCACAGATCATCGTCCCATTCTGTATCACCGATTTCTTTTAAAGAGAAGGCTTCAAGTCCGACAGATAGCATTTCCTCGAATTCTGGAATAAGCTCATCTTCTTCATAAAACTCCGGAATTAAGTTTGCTAGGGACTCAGGGTGTTCTACTGCGGATTCAAAGATTTCTTGTCCACATGCAATAAGCCAGCCTCTAAAGTAATCAAATGAATCATCAGAGCATCCACCTAAAATAATATAAGCGCTAGCCCATAGGTTAGACGTATAAGATTGCTTTAAAGCGTTTTGGAGATGAATCTCAAAATCTATAATTTCACTTGTAGGCTTTTTAGATAATTGTTTAATTAACCAATCACTCGTTGCGTCTTTTGTATTCATTTCAGAAATAAATTGCCAAAATTGTTCTTTATTCATATGTATAACACCTCGAAAAAATGTATTTCTTAAAGTGTAACATTTTTTCGGTTATTCACTTCATTAACAATAACGAGAAAAACTGTTATAAAATTAATTGAAAATTATAACACCTGTTATATAATAGTTAAAATTGCATTTTTTACGAAATGAGATGATAGCATGGCCATATTGTTGGCACTTATCCCGATTATGATGATTTTCATTTGTTTATTTTTGTTTAAACAAACGTCATTAAGAGCCTCATTAATTTCTTATGCCGTTTCTGTCGGAATCGTTTTACTCTCGCCAACGTTTCAATTAGGGATAAGTGAAACTGTACACGCAACGATTAAAGGTTGGTTAATTTGTTTTATTGTCGGATACGTTTTGTTTTTCGGTATTTTTTTATTTCACCTTATGAACAAAATGGGGTATATCGATCAAGTAGCGAGATTTCTAGAACAAGTCACGCACGATCGATTATTGCAAATGCTTCTTATGTGTTTTGGTATTTGTCCACTTATTGAATCAGTAAGTGGGTTCGGAATTGGCTTTATGGTCGCAGCACCTATTTTTCTTTCTCTCGGCTATAAACCATTTCAAGCTGTGCTACTCTCGTTTATCGGCTTACTTGCAAGCTCATGGGGCGCGATGGCAACCGGTACAATTATCGGTTCTCAGCTTATTAACATGCCGCTCACAACTCTTGGCACAAATACAGCGCTATTAAGCATCCCGATTTTTGCTTACTTTATTATTCTGTCTTTATATGTTGTTGGTGGCTTTCAGGCGGTTATAAAAAAGTGGAAGGAGGGAGTAGGGTTCTTTCTATTATTTTCTACAGGAATCTATCTTTCTAACACGTACGTAAGTGTTGAATTAGCAGGGATATTAAGTTCTATCGTTACAATTACATTTGGCTTTCTTATCATTAAATTAAAAGGGAAAAGTGAGCAAAACCTTTTAACGGAACATGCGGCTGCTGCAGAGAGAGAAGTATCCATTATAAAAATTATTAGCCCTTATATCTTTTTAACAGTTTGTATTTTACTTTCTCGCCTTGTTCCAGTATTACATGATTCGCTTAGGTCATATGCGGTTCTCGATTTTAAATCATACTCTTACAAATTAGAAATGCTGTATTCGCCAGGATTTTGGCTCGGTATGACTTGTTTATTTACAATTATTTTCTTCCGCATTCCATCTACTATTATTAAACAATCAATCTCACAAACGATAAAACAATGGATTCCTTTCGCTATTACAACGACGATGTTCATTGCAATTTCAGAACTAATGGGTGCATCTGGTATGCATTCATTACTAGCAAAAACAGCTGGTGAAACATTTGGTACCTTTTTCGTTTTCGTTGCGCCATTCATCGGCGGAATTGGTGGCTTTTTAACAGGTAGTAACGCAGGATCAAATGCAATGTTTATAAAACTGCAAATGCAAACAGCTCAAAACGTAGCACTCCCGTGGCAATACGTCACAACGCTTCAAAATACCGCATCATCAGTAGCGACAATCGCTTGTCCATCACGTATTACACTTGGTGCTTATTTATGTAATATCCCTTATCGTGAAAATGAACTATTAAAGAAAACGACGTTAATGATTTTTGGTGCGGTGTTACTTGTAGTGATAGAAGTTATTTTTTGGTACGTATTGATAAAGTGAAACTTTAATTAGTCGGGAGCGTTTTACATCCCCACAAAGCATTAGTTGAACCAATCGGGCTTTTACGGGCAGTCAGGCTCCCGCTGGATTTTTTTGTGGGGGTCTTACTGCCCGTTAATGTGGGATAAAGTGAAAAATCCTCCTAACATAGGAGGATTTTTTTTATGATTGGATAATTTGTAAGTATGTAAAGCT
Organism: Bacillus sp. H1a; assembly: GCF_000633475.1. NCBI lineage: Bacteria > Bacillati > Bacillota > Bacilli > Caryophanales > Bacillaceae > Bacillus > Bacillus sp. H1a. The sequence continues at coordinate 46,969 of NZ_AYMH01000030.1, forward strand.
GCTACTAAATGAATAGGAGATGAAAGAGATGTCCTTAAAAAACTACGGTGTGTTAAAAGGTACCGTTATACAATCAAAGATTGGAAAAGGGAAAACACCTCATTATCAAGTTCATTTACAAGGCGAAGTAGGAGTAGATTATCGCATTGCAATTAATGTGAAGTCGCAAAGTTATCCGTCGGAGGTTTTATATTTTGCGAGTAACAATATTCGATTAGAGGCGATTCATATTTTACCGACATTACCGTTCGGCTTTACAGAAGTAAAGAATAACGAACCGAAAGTCGCTTTAGATTATGTAAGAGGTAATTTATTTGAATCAAAGCAAATGATTCCTTTGCCAGCTGAAAAATCGGGATCTGATAATGATTTAAATGAGAAAATAGAACATTATATAAAAAGAGCAATAGATGAGAAAGCAATTATTTATGCGTTTGGTGAAAGGTGGGGACCGGAAGAAAAGGTTCCGGATTCATATTTCCACTTTACACCTGGAAACGGTATACACGATATTCATATGAATCAAGGGAATGTAGAGAAATGGCAAGGTGATGACGGTATATGGCAAGATGGAGGTTTGCTCATTCATTTTGAGAAGAGGGAAGAGTGGGTAGGTATTTTCCTTGCCTTTCAGTCACAGTCATGGTGTACCGATGAAGAGGGGCATGCTCGTGTTCCGGTTGAGAATTGTAGTTATAAGAGAGAGAAATGATTAGAGGAGGTAGTTCAAAATGAACTACCTCCTCTAATTTTATAAAATACAAAACTCACAAGTGTAGAAATACAAGAGAACAGCAGTGCCACACTAGAAAACGCAATGAGATACATATTATATTTCATTACTTTACCAATTAGTTGGTTACTATCGTACTGAAAGAGTCCCGCTATTATATTGAATAAAAATAACACGATAAACATGACGATGACACCGTCTATTGATCCTTTAATGTCTGGTTTACTTAAAGCGATATGTGCGGAAATACAAATAGCGATAAATAAAAATAACCAAAATGAAGGATTTAATAAATTGTTTAGCGTAAATAAACTTTTCAATAATACAAACGTTGATAGTATCATGTTTTGGACCATTTCTACATTAATAGAAGTAGAGGCAATCGTTTTTTCGAGAGTTGTATTAAATAGAGAATATGAATCTGGTACGAAATAACGCATTAAAAGGATTAATGCAGTAATACCAGAAATAATAGGGCCGATTCCAATAAAGAAATTCCCAATTCGCTGATATACACTTTTTTGATTGTATTGGTGTTGTATGTAACCTAGAGCACCTTGACTTGTATCTGTTGGGAAGAACTGCGTTGCTACAATTTTATGACGAAATAGTACGCACATAATTGCATGTCCGAGTTCATGAATAGGAACACCAATCCACGCAGTTAATAGGAATCCTTTTCTTCCGAAAGCCCTTGACCAATACATTCGTGTGAGAGATTCTAAATAACCTAATAGAAATCCAATTACAATGATGACTCCAATTAAAGAAAATAGTTGGATCACACTTGTAAGGAGTATTTGAAAAATTGAGTTTACAAATTCCATTGTCTTTCATCCAATCTGTTTAAAGTTTCACTTTATTTGCTATGTTTCATAATAGCATTATTTTTCTAGATTACTAGTACATATATTTTCTTTCGAAGGGAGGATTTCATAATCTTTTTCTTGTAGTCATGTTTTATGTCCAAAGTCATATATTGAATCTGTAACACCCTATAAGGTATATGCTTAAGGAGGGATGAGAGAATGAAATGTCCGGCGTGTAGTACAGAAAATGCAGCGGAGGCAAAGTTTTGTGGGAATTGTGGACATTCGTTAACGGAAGAAGCGGAAGCAAGTGGCACACAGGAAGAAGGGCAACTATCGCGCGCAGCGCAAGTAAAGGAAAGTCGGCCGAATGAAACGGTAGAGCAAGCGAAAAAATTTGCAAGTGGTTATTTTCAGTTCTTTCAAAATGCGTTAAAAGCACCGACAGCGATTATGAAAAGTGGAAGTATTGAAGTGCGAAATGGGATAGTGAGTCTTGTGCTTATTTGTTTTTTAGGAGCATGTATATTTTATAGAATAATGAGCGCAGCAACAGCCGTTACGAGAACATTTGCACCAGATATATCTACTCCCACATTTTTTGGAGAATCTGTAACGGTCTTTTTATTTTTATTAATTTTAACTTTATTTGTCGGATTTATTATTTTTGTAAGCGGTAAGATGATGAAATCATCTTTTTCTTTTCTTGAAGTATTCGGTATATGGGGAACGATAGTGACTCCGGCTATTGCTATATTAGTCCTTTCGTTTCTTTTTAGTTTCTTATTAATCTTTTTCTTACCGATATTACTATGGGTAGCTACAACATATATAGGGATTAGTATAATTGTAGCTATATTAAAACTAGACAACGGTGGCTTAGATCCTGTTTACACACTTATTATCGCAAATGTTTTCATTGGGATTGCAACATGGATTGTACTTTGGTCTTACATTAACACGATAATTCAAACCTTTACCAGAGGATTAACTGGCTTCTAATGAAAAGGTGGTTGAACGGATGAATGTATGTACAAAGTGCGGAACTCAGTTTGAAGACGGAGTACAATTTTGCCAAAACTGCGGGACGAAGAGGGGACGTCCTGTAGTACAAAAGCAGAAAATGGGCAAAGGGACAAAAATTGGAATTATACTTTTAGCACTTTTTGTGATAGTAATGGGCGGGTTGTATATGTATGGTGGTTCATATTATTCGCAATCAGCGCAAGTAGACCGTATGATTACTGTTTTACAAGAGAGGAACGGGGAGCAACTGGCTGAGATGGTCACGACAGATGATACAGCGGTTATTGTAACGAGAGAGAGTTTAGCGCCTCTATTTTCATATATAAAAGAAAATCCGTCTTACGTTAATGAATTGAAAGGTTATATGAAGCAAGGACAAAAGCAGGGTGAGGGAATAGAAAGAGTAGATTTTTCTTTAACGAAAGACGGGAAGTATTTCTTTTTATTTGATCGGTATAAATTGAAAGCGAAGACGTATTATGCAACGTTACTTACAAATGAAAAAGATACCTTTTTAAAGGTGAACGGAAAAGAGCTTGATAAGACGAATGATAAAAAGTTTGAGAAGCAATATGGACCGTTTCTTCCAGGGGTACAACTGTTTCAATCAGAATATAAAAATGAATATGTGAAACTATCCCGTGAAGAAAAGGTTGTACTTATGAAACAAAGCCAAAATAATGTAACGATAGATTTAACGTTACAAGGACAATATATTACAGTCCAAACGAATGCGCCTGGTGCGACATTATATGTGAATCAAAAGCCAGTTACAACGTTGACCGGAGAAGAGATTACGTGGGGGCCTATATCTACTGATGGAAGTGCAACGATTTATTTAGAACGAAATGGTGAAAACGGAAGAGAAATGACAAAGGTGGAAACTGTTACCGCACTGTCGACTTATAGTCTTCCATTTCAAAAGAAAGGTGCAGAAAAAACAGTTATTTACAATGTCACCCCGCCAGTTACGACTCAATATGTATATAATGGTTTCATTTTCCCTGATAGTGATATTCGTAAATTAACGAGTGCGGATTTGGGATATTTAACGAAAGAACAATTGAAAATTGCTAGAAATGAAATATACGCAAGACATGGACATATTTTTCAAACGAAAGATATGCAAACGTACTTTTCAAAACAGTCTTGGTACAGAGAAAACCCTTATTTTACAGGAGCGTTAACTAATATTGAATCTTATAATGTTGAACTTATCAAATCAAGAGAATAGAGTGCGTGAAAAAGGTACAGTGCATATTACTGTACCTTTTCTATAGTTATTTAGCTGAATTGGGATCTCATGAGAAAAAATATGAAAGAGGAATGTGACTCTGCTTGCTTTTCCTGATGTACTAACCGTTATTGTATCTGGAGATAAGTTAATAATTTTAACAGTACCGACCGGAAATATGGACTTACCGGCGTGTGATGCTGAGGCGAAGCGAGTGGCTTTCCAAATATCTTGTGCCACAAATTTGTAGAGGGAATTCTCTTTCTTTACAATAGAAGTAGGTGTTATTTCTATAAAATATGGAAATCGTAAAGAGTATGTAAAAAGAAGGAGTGGTAAAGTGAACTATGTCATAATTGGCGGAGATGCAGCTGGTATGAGTGCAGCGATGCAAATTGTTAGAAACGATGAAACTGCAAATGTTGTGACGTTAGAAAAAGGTGAAATATATTCATACGCTCAGTGCGGACTACCGTATGTAATTAGCGGTGCTATTGCTTCAACTGAAAAATTAATCGCACGCAATGTAAAGACATTTCGAGATAAATACGGAATAGATGCGAAAGTGCGTCATGGAGTAACGAAAGTGGATACTGAAAATAAAGTTGTGTATGCAGTACATACGAAGACGAAAGATGTCTTTGAATTTCCATATGATCGATTATTAATCGCGACTGGTGTACGACCTGTTATGCCGGATTGGGAAGGAAGGGATTTACAAGGTGTTCATCTTTTAAAAACAATTCCGGATGCTGAGCGTATATTAGACACGTTACAAGCAAATAGTGTTGAGCAAGTAACGATTATTGGCGGCGGTGCAATTGGTCTAGAGATGGCAGAAACATTTGTAGAACTAGGAAAGAAAGTAAGAATGATTGAGCGAAACGATCATATTGGCACAATTTATGATGCCGATATGGCGGAATATATACATAAAGAAGCGGATAAACATAATATCGAAATTTTAACAAATGAAAATGTAAAAGCGTTTAAAGGAAAAGAGAGAGTAGAGCTAATTGAGACGGATAAAGGTACGTATAAAACAGATCTCGTCTTAGTATCTGTCGGTGTACAGCCAAATACTGATTTTCTTGAGGGGACAAATATACGTAAAAATTATAAAGGTGCAATTGAAGTAAATGCTTATATGCAAACGAATGTGAAAGATGTATATGCAGCAGGAGATTGTGCAACGCATTATCACGTTATAAAAGAGATTCATGATCATATTCCAATTGGAACGACCGCAAATAAACAAGGGCGACTTGCAGGGTTAAATATGGTTGATAAACGAAGAGCCTTTAAAGGTACTTTAGGTACAGGAATTATTAAATTTATGGATCTTACATTAGCGAGAACGGGGTTAAATGAAAAAGAAGCGAGCGGATTAGATATTCCGTATAAAACAGTAAAAATAGATTCAACAAATATGGCAGGCTATTATCCGAGTGCTACACCACTTTATTTGAAATTACTATATCGTTCTGATACGAAACAATTATTAGGCGGACAAGTAATTGGTGAAGAAGGTGTAGATAAGCGTATTGATGTTATCGCAATGGCACTTTTCAATAAAATGAGCATTCACGATTTAGAAGATGTCGACTTAAGTTACGCACCACCATATAACAGCGTTTGGGATCCAATTCAACAAGCAGCAAGGAGAGCGGAATAGCACTTTTTAAGTGCTATTTTTTTGTTAAAGGGGAATGATCATTTTTGTCGAATAAAGAGGATTGGGAAATAGTTACATATAGGGAAGGGGATCATTAAAAATGGTTGTAGCACTTCAAAAAGTTCAAGAATCAGAAAAAACGATTTTACGTAATTTGTACTCACTATATCTTCATGACCTCTCTAGGTTCACTACTAATATAACTATTGGAGCGGATGGTTTTTTTGAATACGAAGATTTGGACACGTTTTGGAAAATCGACGGAATCACTCCATATTTCATAAAAGTTGATAATAGTATCGTAGGGTTTTTATTGTTATTAGAACGTCCATTTTTAAAGAAAGAAAATGACTTTGGTATTAATGATATTTTCATATTGAATCAATATAAAGGAAAAGGAATTGGTAAACAAGTTATTGAGGATTTACTAGAAGAGAAACGAGGACAATATTTCGTCATCGAACTTGTGAAAAATGTACCAGCAGTTTCGTTTTGGAAGAAAGTATATAAAGAACTGAATATTGAATTTGATGAGAGAGAGCAACTAATTGATGATGAAGAATGTCTCGTTCAGACGTTTAAAATATAATGAAATTGGTGCTCTTTACAATTACTTTGAAGTTTAACTTTATCCCGCGTTAACGGGCAGCTCGATTGTCGTGAGAGCTACTAATCGGTGGGGATGGGCAAAATCCTTGCTGATTAAAGTTTCACTTTATTTTGAATATAGCGTTCACCCTTGAAAAGTATAGTAGTTATCGCTTATATTGTCATATAGTATTTGTTTTTTTAACAAGCAATGAACGAACCAGGGGGTACAACATGGCAATAAATATGAAAACAATCGAAGAATGGATTGCTGAATCAAATACAAGACATGAAGAAGACTTTGGACACGTTGTTGAAGAGATGAAAGAAGTATGTGTTGGACTTGATAACGCGACGTTAATTTATACGAAAAATGTATTTTGTTTCGGCAAGAAAGCAGAAGTATTTTTCTTCTTCCAAGATCACGTTGTTATCGGACAAGAGAAGGGAGAGTATGTCGAAGTTGAGAAGTTAAAGTATGCTGATATTACAAATAGTAATTTAAAAACAAATGATAAAAATACTACATTAGAATTGAAGTTTTCTAATGGAAAAGTTATCAATTTAGATAGTTTAAATGATAACTATGGTACGAAAAACTGGTTATTTGCAAGACAAATTAAGAGTATCTTTAAATTAATCTAGTAAAAAAGCAGGCCTTGAACGGCCTGCTTTTTTACTTGTTTCCTATTAAACAAAGGCAACCTCTCTCCTCATAACATTTCACACATTTAAATCCTGTTTTATAAAAGAGGTTTACTAATTCTTCGGTCGCTTTAAATGTATCCATATGATATTGGATTTTGAAAGTTTCAGCGACTAATAAAAAGGATCCGTTCGGTTTTAAGACGCGAAACACTTCTTTTATATCGTGTTCAACATCAGGCCAAAAGTAGTGGGTTTGAAAAGCGGTGATGAGATCAAAGAAGTTCGTATTGTAAGGAATAGAGGAGACGCTTGCTTGATGAATAATTACTTTCGCTGCTTTTACATCCTTCATATTTGCTTTCTTTGAGTTTTCAACAGCTTGATTGGAGTAATCAATCCCATATATTTTCCCATGGGGAGTTAATCTTGAAAGTGTATGTATTGTTTTACCACCTCCACAACCAATATCTAAAATAACTGCATCTTCACTTATATGTATTTTTTGTAAAGCCCAATTTGTTAGTCTCGTATGTGCAGCATTCATAATGCAAAGCATAGAGGAACCGATTGTCCCACGAGGATTTTTCGCTTGCTCGATTAATCGTTGTAAAATACTCAATTCAAACTCTCCTTTTATATAAGAATATGTACTTATTTCGCTTCTAATAATTTAACTCCTTTAAAAAAAGCACGCCATCAATTGGCGTGCTTCTAATTATGCAAGTATCCTTTTAGCCAATTCCGCGCCCGATACGCTCCAACTGGAATTTGAATGAGCGACGTTTCATTTCTGCCATCTATTCCATACAATTGATTACATAAATTTGTATCGAAACTAAGTAAAGGGTGACCGCCCATTCCCATAGCAGTCGCAGCTAAAACGAGTTTATGAACGAGGATACCAGCTTCCATTTGGTGAATACGGTATCCTCTATATCCTAATTCATTTTTATAGTAATCTTTATTTCCAATTACATGTAGACAAAGTGGTGCTTGAAACAGATTTACGTTATCCATCGTCATACTGGATTGGAGGGGATAACGAAGGTCTCCATGCCGTATTGGCTGTATGGAATGTGTTTGAATGTTATAAGCGTAAGCGCCGTTTTCTATATCTTTTACGTTATAAAAGCATCCATATAATGAGACTCGTGCATTTTCATTTAAGTAATTACCATCAAGGTCGTTGTAATAAGGGAAGGAGAGGCTCGCTTCTTGTAGTAAAGTAGCGAGCTCGACTGCATCCCATTTCGTTAAAATGAAGTCGGCATCAGGTGAATATCGTTTTTTACAAAGGTGCAAGAAATCATATGATAAACGTTCTACTTTTGGTAGTTGTAAAGTGTGGGCATTATATTGATGTCGTTCTTCATGAGTTAATGTTTGGAAGTGTTCTGTCGATTCAATCATAGATGTCGCGTTTACTTTTGTTATCATCGGATATTCATCTACATGTTTTGAGCGAACGAAATGCTCATGTGTTAAAGGCGGAATTTGCTGTAGTAAGTCATGAGAAGTAACTGTTTTATTTTCATGATGATCATCGTGAAACCAATCTGTATGTGGTTCTGTACTTAAAGGAACGACCGCGTATACACTTTCTTCATTTTCTGATAGTCCGAGTAAATGATTAATTGCCCGGTCTAGAAACTGAAAATATACCCCATTTGTGTAGCCGAATTGTTTTGCGCATTCAAGCAATTGTCCGATTAGAACGCCACTATCTAACCCTTGCAGACGATATGAAAAGTTATTGTATTTAAAGAAGTTTTTCCAAAACATAGTAGATACGAATGCAGCGCCAAAACAAGAATGTATGTTGCAACGATTGCCGAGTGCTTCTGTAAGATAAGAATCGAAATTTCCTTCGCGAAGTAAGATGAGACGATGGTGTGCGGCATCATAATGGTAAATTCCGTCTGGATAATGGTCAATCTTTAAATACATATATAATTCATTTGGATATAAAGCCCCCCCTGAAGGGATGAATCTTCGGAATAGAGTCGTTGTTCTATTATGTTCTAGGCTAGTAGTAGGTTGGCATAATTGTGTTAAACCAAATGAGTACCAAAGATAATGACCGATTTCCTCTAAGTTAGGTTTAGTAGAAGGATTACGTAATGTTAACGGGACTTCTAAAGAGAGAGGGATGACTGGTAAATTTCGATATAATTTATAAGGAAGTGGCGCATCTTCCCAATCAATCTCTTTATCGGGCGGCATAATTTCATTAATAGAGAAATGGAGATGGTGTAAAAAAGTATCTAGTTGCATCAAATTCCCTCCTTACTATAAATTATGGAAACGGATGCGGATGTGGATTTAATCCCTCATTAGTTAAAGGTTCATTTGTATAGCCGAGTGTCATCGGTACGGTATATACTCTGTCTAGTCCTGTAAGACGAGTGAGATGGTGACCAAACGTCATCGGTAACATACCTGGAATAATTACTTTTACACAATGTAATCCATTCTTTTCTATGAGGGGGACAGTTTGATCTACAACAATTACTTCAAGCTCAGATTGATGTAGTCGGTTTAAAAGTTGATTCAGGTCAGATGTTAAATCCATATCAAATGATTGTAATGCATTCACTTCTTGGAACGTTTGCACCGGAGCATCGTCACGTAAAAGGAAGTGAATACGTTCTTCAGCTTCTTTCAATCCGTATAGCATACTATGATCGCCCATTTGCGTAACAAGATAAGGATCGCGTAAACAGTTTTCATATTTTTCTTTGTTTTGATTCAGATCATCATCTGATATAAGTAACATGCCAGCTATTTCATGAATCGCAGTTTTGATTGCTCGAATGGGTTCCATATGAGCACCACCAGCACAGACGAGATTCATCCCATCTTGCCTCGTGTTTTTCGCAATCACCCAAATGCTCGGAATACCGTGTTCCATCGTTGCGTTGAAAACGTGTAATTCATATCCAGTAATCGTACGCAAGCGCTCAATCATTAATTGTAATTCAGTATCCTCTGCAGAACTAAGATCAAGACGAGGAAGAGGTAATTCTGCATACCATGTGAGTAAAAAAGCATCGCGCTCTACGATTTCTAATATGCCATGAAAAATGGCCTCTTCTAAACTACCACCAATCGCACATCCATTTGATGTTTCATACACAAAAGCATCTCGATGACCAAGGCTATAATAGGCGATTGATTCTGGGACTAGAAGTGGTCTATCTTGTGATAAAGAATATCCCCATACCCAACTTTGCTGATGATCAGGATCAAATGGTTTAAATGGAAAAGGATCACGATTATAATGTTCATTTGTATGTACACCAAGTGTGAGGGGATTCAGTGCGATATCCTCTAGTTCACGAAAACTACCATGTACATTTGTCTTTTTGCCACGAGGTGACATGCCACAATATCGTTCTAATCCTTCCAAAATAGCAGTTGATTCACTGAGTGCGAATGAATTAGTTCGGCCCGCGACACCTTCATTCCCAAACATTAACGGCATATTTATAATGACATCAGCGAACGGTAATAAAGAATGCTGCATTTTGCCGTTTAAAATTCCGGTTCGATAATCTAAATAATCTTTCGTTAAAAATGTGTTTAGCTCATGAATCGAACGACAGCGATACGCTTCACTGCTCGTTTTCAAACTCGGTTGTAAAGAAATCTTTGATGCATCGGCTGTATCGTCAGACAAATTGCTACATACTGGACAGAGAGGATCTGGAAGAAAGGAATGCCGGGTACATTGTAATGTTTGTAAGTCTAGTAAAATAAGTTCGTTTTCTAAAGAAGAATGTTCAGTAGATAATATTTTCTCTGTTTCAGCATGAATGAGCTGGCACATTTGTAAAATTCCATTTTGGGTGGCGCGTACATCACGCCTCGTCACATCATTTGCTTTTAACGCATATTTCCGCTGTAATTCCCACATTTCTCGTTGATCAAAGCCAGCTATAAAGCGACGGCCATCAGCACAGTTGGTACATCCTGTGGCAAGAGGGGGAATGTAAGGGCCGATAATCCCTTCACCAAATGAAGTGAACCCCCGAAGCCATGGAATGTTACTTGAGCGAAAGATAAGTTCAGCATCATGATGAACGGAAGAAGGAGAGCCATCATGTAATACAAGAGCGAGATGAATATTTTCAGGGAGAGTTTCTGTAATTGTATGTTGGCGGATGATGGAGTATTGTTTACACAATTGATCATGTACATAGTCTGCGAGTAGGCCATCTCCTATTAGTAGTATGTTTTGAGTCATTTGCTTTCACCCTCCTCAATTAATACCCCATATACACCATCTAAGTTATCTTTTAGAAATGACTCAATTGCTAAATCAAAAACGAATGGATAAAAATTGTTTTCTGCTAAATTTTGCAGGGCAACCTGTAAAGACTGTACGCCTGGAACTTCTTGTATTTCTACCCTAAAAGAATCAGTACTACATAAAATAATGGATGATTCCGGCAAAATATTAGCTCTATAAGGAACCTCTTCATTTTGAATATGAAGGAGTGCTTGTTGCAGAGCGTTTCTTAGTGCCAATGTCATATTAATATTTGCTGCACCATACCATCTATCATTTATACCGACCCAAACGACAGGAAAACCGAGTAATTCCTCACTCACTCCAACTTTAGGCGTTTCATGAATTGTAGAGAGAGCATTGTAGTAAAATCTACAATGGTTATCATGTATTTCGGTTAAATCTAGTTCTGTAATTTCTTCTAGCATATGTGATTGCCGTTCACACAATTTATTATTTAAATGTTTTTGTAGTGCACGGTATACACCTTCTATCATCGTTTCACCAGCACCAATACCGATATCATTATGTTCAGGAATAAGGCGATGAATGATTTCCTCTACATATGTTTCAACCCCTGTTAAACCAGCTTCGCGGCGCGCTTCATTATGAGTTAATCCACCACAAGTTATAGTAGGAAGGAGAGTGCTAGGTCCGTCTGATAATGGATTTGCGACTTGAATATAGCACTGTGATAAAGGTAATTGATATAAATTTTGTTCATCCCACATATGGAATATACCAGCTTCTCTAGAAGTTAATGTATCAAAAAAGCGGAAAATTTCAGTTGAATCAAATTGTTCGGAACGATGTGCAAGGTTTTCATGAAGATTTTGCACTGTATCAATTGTAAAGCTTTCATCAGTTGCGAGAGGATGCTTTATAAAGGGATGCCACTTTCCCTCAAGTGTTTCAAAGTTTAATAAATAGAATTGCGGGTTATTCTGTCGATGTGAATCGTCAGCGACATGTTTAAACAATTCAAAAACGATAATATTTGCTAACATTGCACCTGTAATTGGTGAGAAAGGCTCTGGTGGATTTTCATTCTGCAAAGTAGCTTCATGTAGCCGATGCCATGCTGATTCCCAGCATTCTTCACGCTCTGCTGTTACGACAGGTCCAGCTAAACCGATTCTTGATAAGCATATAGCAGGGATGAAATTTTTCCCTTCATCTCTACAAATAGCATGTATTGCTCTTAAACTTTCAATATCTCCATTTTGAGAAACGTATAAAATCCAGTCGAAAGGCTCGAATACTTCATGTAAAGGACGATCGATTGTAGTATCTATTTCTTGTATAAGTACATGATCATCATTTGCATAGGCACGTTCTATTAGTTCATGAATTCGATCGTAGTTTGTTTCGGCACGATCTGTAATAAGATAATGAAATGTAGGTAAGCCGGATTCAAGCAAAGAAGAAACTAGGGAAGTAAGCATATCCCCAGAACCAATTATAAGTACATTTGCTGTGCGGTACGTTTGGAATTTTAAAGCACCTGAATGGGAATCAGCTTCTAAAAATTCAATTTGCGAAGCATATCTGTCGAGCAGTGCATCGTTTAATTCGTGAGGAGCATCTTGGCTTACATCACGAACGAAACCATTTTCATATAAAATCTCTCCAATTTCAAACACTCGATTTTGATAGGGGAGAGGGAGACCAGCCGTCAATTCCTCTAAAGAGTGATTACCATTAAACATAGGCATTAATTTCTCAATCCAATTATAAATTCCATCACCATCCATACGGAATGAACTGGAGTTATTTCGAAAATAGACACCCCCGTTTGAATCGGGGAGGAAGAAAGTATCTTTATTTGTTTTGAGTTTCGTGTGAGTCGGAAGAGTGCTCATTTTTATCCCCCTTATGTTTTGTAAGCATACATTATTAGTCTATGTAGTGCGATTTGTCCCTTATGAGCATAAAAAAAGGCTGTAGAATGGATTCATTCTACAGCCTTTAATAGACTCTTAGTCTATCAACCTTCTAATAACAATGATTTTGGATCTTCAAGCATATCTTTAACAGCAACAAGGAAGCTAACTGCTTCTTTACCATCAACAATACGGTGATCGTAAGATAGTGCAAGGTACATCATTGGACGGTTTTCCATACGCTCGTTATCGATTGCAACTGGGCGTACTTGGATTTTATGCATTCCTAGAATACCTACTTGTGGGCTGTTTAGGATTGGTGTCGACATTAGAGAACCGAACACGCCACCGTTTGTAATTGTAAACGTACCACCTTGTAATTCTTTTAATGAAAGTTTGTTATCACGTGCTTTTTTACCCAATTCACGAATTTCGCTTTCGATTTCAGCGAAGTTTAATTGGTTAGCATCGCGTACAACTGGAACAACTAATCCATCTGGAGCTGCTACTGCAATACCGATATCATAGAATTTTTTAATGATAAGCTCGTCGCCTTGAATTTCAGCATTTAATAATGGGAATTGTTTTAATGCTGCAACAACTGCTTTTGTGAAGAATGACATAAAGCCAAGACGTACATCATGTTTTTTCTCGAAAGCATCTTTGCGTTCTTTACGTAATTCCATGATTGCACTCATATCAACTTCGTTAAATGTTGTTAACATTGCAGATGTTTGTTGAACTTCTACAAGACGTTTTGCAATTGTTTGACGGCGGCGGGACATTTTCACGCGCTCAACTGGTTTTTCGAATTCAGTTTTTACAGCTGGAGCAGGAGCTGGACTTTTTGGAGCAGCCGGTGCTTCTTTTGGCGCTGTAGCATGAGCTTGTACATCGTGAGGTCTCACGCGTCCAAGTGGATCTGTGCTACGCACATCGTTTAAGTCGATTCCTAATTCACGAGCCATTTTGCGAGCAGCTGGTGATGCGATAGGACGATTTGTATTTGGTAAACCTTGAAGAGCTTTATTTTGTTCAGCACTTTGCGTTTCAGCTTTTGGTGCTTCAGTAGTTTCTTGTTTTGGTTGCTCAGCAGCTGGAGCAGGTGTGCTTACTGCAACTGCTGCGCCATTAGCATCTAAAATTGCGATAGTAGCACCAACTTCAACTGTATCTCCAGGTTCGCCTAGTAACTTCGATACAATACCTGAATCTTCTGCAATGATTTCTACATTGACTTTGTCAGTCTCAAGCTCAACAACGCTGCCACCTTTCTCAACTTTGTCGCCTACGTTGATAAGCCATTGTGAAATAGTTCCTTCTGAAATAGATTCTGCAAGCTCAGGTACTTTAATTTCGATCATTTTAAATGTCCTCCCCTTATTTGCCTAACGGTGTGTTTTGTCTTCTTTAATCTTCGGTAATCTCCATTTGTTAGCCCGACTTGGGCAGAATATCTGCCCAAGTAGAGCCTGAAAAATTCATTGTTACTTTCAGTTGCTGTAAACTTCAATTTCTTGTTTATCTTGACGGAAGTTGTACTTCACGTCTAAAGCGTGCGCAACGATTAGTTCTTGCTCAGCTTTGTGAGCGAATGGATCGCCACCAGATGGACTAGAACGATCAGGGCGTCCAATATAACCTGTTTTCACTTTATCGCCAGCAAGTTCGAACAGAATTGGAGCCATGTAATGCCATGCACCCATATTACGAGGTTCTTCTTGAACCCAAATGATTTCTTCTAAGTTTTTAAAGCGTTTAATAATAGATTGAACTTTTTCAGCAGGGAATGGGTACAACTGCTCGATACGAACCATATGAACTTCATCTAAGCTGTACTCATGCTTACCATTGTCGATCTCTGCTGCTAAGTCAATCGCCATTTTACCTGTGCTTAAAACAAGACGTTTTACTTTGTTTGGTTTCATACCAAGGTTTTCTTGTTCTAAAGCAGGTTGGAAACGTCCTTCACTTAACTCACTGCCTGTTGAAAGTGTAAGTGGGTGACGTAATAAACTTTTCGGCGTCATAATTACTAACGGTCGAACAGCTTCTGTTCCTAAGATAGATGCTTGACGACGCAAGATATGGAAGTATTGTGCCGCACTCGTTAAGTTTGCAACTGTCCAGTTATTTTCAGCAGCTAATTGTAAGAAACGCTCTGGACGTGCACTAGAATGCTCTGGTCCTTGACCTTCATAACCGTGTGGTAATAGAAGAACTAAACCTGATTTTTGACCCCATTTTGCTCTTCCTGCTGAAACATATTGATCAAATAACGCTTGCGCAGTATTTGAGAAGTCACCGTATTGCGCTTCCCACATAACAAGAGTTTCTGGAGCGAATACGTTATAACCATATTCGTAACCAACAACAGCAGCCTCTGATAACGGACTGTTATGAACAGAGAATGAAGCATTGATATTTGGTAAACGATGTAATGGTGAATATGTTTCATTTGTATCAGTATCGTGTAATACGATATGACGATGCGCGAATGTACCACGCTGTGAATCTTGACCAGTTAAACGAATTGGCGTACCTTCTTGTAAAATAGAAGCGAATGCTAACGACTCAGCAAGTGCCCATTCAATTTTACCGTTCTCTTCAAGAGCATCTTTACGGCGCTCAAGAATTTTCTTCACTTTTGGATATACGTTAAAGCCTTCAGGCCAAGATAATAGACCTTCATTAATTGCACGAAGTGAGTCAAGTTCAACACCAGTGTCAATCGGCTGGATGCCTCTTGCAACAACATCTGGAACTTTAACGTGAATTGTTGCAGCACTCGTATCAGCAGGTGGCACTTGTGCGTATTCAGCTTTTAATTGCTCTTGTATAAACTGAGTAATTGTTTCAACCTCATCTGCATTCAGAACACCAGCAGCTTGTAATTGATCTGCATAAATTGCTCTTACAGTTGGGTGATTTTTAATCTTTTTGTACACTTGTGGCTGCGTAACTGCTGGATCATCCATTTCGTTATGACCGTAGCGACGGTAACCGATTAAATCGATTAAGAAGTCTTTTTTGAACAGCGTACGATACTGAATCGCAAGGTTAGCAGCAGCAAGACAAGCTTCCGGATCATCAGCGTTCACGTGAACAATCGGAATGTCGAATCCTTTTGCAAGGTCACTCGAATATTTCGTAGAACGAGAATCATAGCTATCAGTCGTAAAGCCGACTGCATTATTTGCGATAACATGGATCGTTCCGCCAGTTTGATATGCGTTCAATCTGCTTAAGTTCAATGTTTCAGATACAATACCTTGACCAGGGAATGCAGCATCACCATGAACTAAAATTACGAATGATTTTGAAGTATCTTGTTCTGGAAGACCAGATTTTTTACGATTTTCTTGAGCTGCACGTGCGAAACCTTCCACAACAGGGTTAACGAACTCAAGATGACTTGGGTTATTTGCTAATGTAACACGAGTACTAACTTCTTCATTACCAACGACTTGTTCTCTACCTAAATGGTATTTCACGTCGCCAGTCCAGCCAGCATTTGCCTTTACGCCCTCTATTTTTGCATGTTTGAACTCAGCAAACATGTGACTATATGGTTTCTCTAATACGTGAGCAAGTACGCTTAGACGACCGCGGTGAGCCATACCAATCATGACATCTTCTACGCCACCTTTAGCACCTTCTCGAACAATTTCATCTAATACAGGTACAAGCATATCAACGCCCTCGATAGAGAAACGCTTTTGACCAACGAATGTTTTATGCAAGAATTGCTCGAAACCTTCAACAGCTGTTAAACGTTTTAAAAGAGCAGTTCGTTTTTTATTTGATAATGGTTGACGCAATGAATTTGATTCCACCATTTGATGCAACCACGCGCGTTCTTCACTATCTTGTATATGTGAAAATTCATAAGCTAAAGATTTTGTATAAACGTCTTTTAATCTATGAATTACATCAAGTGCAGTGTGAATACCTTCTGGTGCATCCTGCCATACTGTTTTAGCCGGAATCGCTTTCAAATCAGCATCGCTAAGTTCGCTCATTGCTTTCTCGATAAGAGATTGTCCATTTGCAGCATCTTCCATTGGATTAATGTGAGCCAACGTATGCCCGAAAGAACGAATCTGCTCAACAAGTTGAACGACCTTAAGAATTTTTTCAATGTTTCCTGTGTTTTGAGGAGAAAAATTTGTTGCTGTGTTGTCCCCTGTTACGACATCATCTTGGAACGCAGGAGCTCCAAAAATTTCAAAAAGCTCTTGTAATTCCGGATCAACAGAACCTGCTCCAGTTACGTAAAGATCATACTGTTCAATAACATAACCAAGGTTCGGACCATGGAACTTGGCCCAAGGGTTTGTCGTTGTATTCTTCCTCGTCATTTGTTTAAACCTCCCAATGCATATAATCCTTTTCCTATACAAAAAGGTGCATTTTGCTCTTTTCAATAATTGATGAATCAATAATCAATGTAAATGTTTTC
Source organism: Bacillus sp. H1a (assembly GCF_000633475.1). Classification (NCBI taxonomy): domain Bacteria; kingdom Bacillati; phylum Bacillota; class Bacilli; order Caryophanales; family Bacillaceae; genus Bacillus; species Bacillus sp. H1a. The sequence continues at coordinate 64,318 of NZ_AYMH01000030.1, forward strand.
TTTACTCTTATGTTATTACAATAATTTACATAATACCAAACACTATTACTTATCTGTTTTGTAAAAAAACATTCACAATAACTTATCACCCAAGTTAATCTTTCATGTTATAAAGTAATTTTACAGAAAAAGGGGGTGGATATATTTGGTATACCTACATTAATAACTATAATTGTTGCATTTAAATATAGGTATAATCGTTAGAATGTTTCAATAAAAACGAGTTCGAATTATGTATATTGAAATAATAAGCGCTTTCATTGATATTATACAACAATATAACGGAATATAGTATAAAAAATAAAAAATTATGAATTTAGCATAAACTTTATTTCGATAGTGTTAAATATTAAAAGGAAAATGAAGGATTTCTACAAAAAAAGTGGCTATACATAAAAAATGCTTCATAAACCGTTAGTTTCTATAAATATGGCGAAAAACACCGTAAAAACAACAGCACATTTCATTGAATAAAGAGAAGAATGAAATGGTTTAAAAAGATAAAACAAATATGGAGATATTAAATTTTTATAAAAGCGGGGAGGAGATATAGTAACGGATATATACATTGTTCCATGTTTCGTTGCAAAATAGACGTGTTGAAACTGGAAAAGTTTCTTCTATATAAATAGAAAGCAAAATAATCTATATGAATGTAAAGGAACCTTGACGTAAAGGTTCCTTTACATATATACTCGGTATAAGGAAGGAGGGAGAAATTTCCTTGGAAAATAAAATGGTCGAATACAGAAAGAAATTAGGACTATCTCAAGAAAAATTGGCTGAAAAGCTAGGGGTTTCCAGACAAACCATTATCTCAATTGAAAAGGGGAAATATGATCCATCACTTCCGTTAGCATTTGAAATCGCAAAAGCATTTCAGACAACGATAGAACATGTATTTATTTATGAAGGGAAAGAAGAGGGGGAGTAGGAATGAATTATTCACAAAAGTACTTTGTTATTATGGGAATTATTTTTCTAGTTATGAGTGGATTTATGATATTAACAGGTATAATGACGCATTCTGCACCACCAGCTATAACTTATCCATTACTTGCGATGATGATCATGTGTTTTTGCTTAAGCTACTTGCACCCGCAATTTAAAGAAAAAGATGAGCGAATGAAACTCATTCGTTATAAAGGAATGTTCTTCACCTTTTTTGCACTAACGGCATATTACCTTCTTTTCTCTATTGGTTTAAACTTAAAGGTAATTACACTATCTGCAACTGAACTATTGAACATATTAATGGCACTAACGATGAGTACAGTCTTTATCTCATTTGTTGTTTTGTCTAAAAGATATTAAGATGTAAGAGAGAAAGGAAGATTAACAAATGCAAATGATGTACGCTTTTGGTATGGGGCTTATTTTATTTTTGGCGGTATTCTTATTCATCCGTAAAGACGTCCAAGGCGGGACGTTAACGAAAAGAGGATTCTATAAATTAATTGGCTGTTTAGTCTTTATGTTTATAGCGATCATCGTATTAATCGTTCTAATTAATAAGTCATTATAGAATTTTAAAATGGGACCTTACATTTAGTAAGGTCTTTCTTTTTGAAGTTAAAACCAAAAATCACCATAAGAACTATTTACTGACTATATCGTGTATTACATAATCCAATATAATGATAGATAAGGAGAATAGTATATGAATAAAAAAACTATCTTCTTTTTATTAACATGTTTACTATTTGTAGCTAGTATTACTTATATAGTATGTAACAAGAGAGAACAAGTACCACCTATATTAGTATGGGAGGATCAGGAATACTACGTTACGAATGAACCTGCAAAAGCAGAAGAAATTGGGAAAAGGCTTGGCGAAGTTACAAAGAAAATTGAAACAAGCGAAAAGCCTACTGGAAATAGTGAATCTAATATATTACAAGAAAAAACAGAAGTGTTCGCAATGATTTTAGAAGAAGAGGATGATAAAACACCTTTAGTTGTAAAAGAACCTTATAGTGAAGAATATAGAATAGTCAGGCCGATGTTAAAACAAGTACTATAGTATAAAGTGAAGAGAAATTTTTTGATAGAGGGCAGTGAATATCATGAGGTGGAAAGCGGGAACTTTTGAAAAAATAGACACGAAGGATTCATCTATTGAGCAACTTATACATACATTCAAGGAACAAAACCTACATGGTGGAGCGGTTATAGGCTGTTTTAAAGTACATAACGAAAATTTTTTCAAAGGAATACCTTATGGAGAAGATGGACACGAGCACTTTTTCAGAAGAATCTTCAACTCTTTAGATATAATCAATAACTTAGAAGAGTTAAAAATAAATACATCAGAAAAATATAAGTTTCATTTTCAAGACAGTAACGCAGTAATTGATGATTGTCTAGGGGGAACTGTCTTTAAAATATAAGATCATGTGTAAATCTGATAAATTTCAAAAGAAACATGTATTAGATTTCAGCTAGTGATGTGTATGTTTACATGAAATAACAAAGAAAAACCGACTCCTTGTCAGGAGTTGGCTTTAATAAATATCCTACTCTAGTTAGAGTTACGGTTTCGCAAGTGATTTTCATACTCTGCTAACCATACTAACATCAAGTTTTTTAATTCAATAGTTTCAATTTCACAAGTATTTTCTCCATCTTCATAAAAACGGTGTAAAATTTTTGTGTAATCTGCTTGTATTTCTAAGTTACAACTATTTCCGCTTATCTCAAGAAAATCTAATTCCCTATTTAATACTTTATCTAAATACTGTATACCATGATTGCTATGAATATCATCTTCTAATAAAACTGCAACTAAAGAAATTTTTTCTGGTAATTCAATCATTAGGGTATTTAAGGAACCTTCATAAATTCTATATGTATATTTCATAAGTAAATAATGTCTCCTTTATAAATTAGTAGAGTGGAAATGCTGAAATGATTCTTCCGTTTGAATCAATAAATAATCTAATCTTCATACCATTTGGAGCGGTAACAATATACCTATTCCCTCTTCCGGAGTAAACTTTATTATTATATGCTACTTCAATGGCTTTGAGGACCTCTGTTCTACCCCAATGATCCGGGAAAAATGTTGAAGGTAATGTTTTAGGTACACCATTTACTGAAACTTCAGCTTCGTATACGCCATAACGGTTTGGTGGTCTTGTAACTCTTAGAATTTCTCCTTCGGCTTCCTTTACGGGAGTGAACGTTGTAAATAGAAAGTGTAAATCATTTAAGGTACGGCGAGTAGTGCGCGTTTACTTTAAACGTTTTCCTTTTAAACGATTAGAAGACAACAAAAAACCTTTCCGTTACTAACGAAATAGGAGGTTTCCATACCGACATACAGTTTGGCTGTGTACCGCAACCCTGTCGGCTAAATCAACGAGTAAATCATCGCATAAAAATAGCGCTCTACCCGTTGATAGAACGCCATTTTACCGTACTGTATGACCCCGGAGAGGCTCGAACTCACGACCTCCACCCTGTCAAGGTGGCGCTCTCCCTGCTGAGCTACGGGATCAACATTGATTTAAAGGCTTTTTCATGGATTTATATAAACGAAATTCTATTAAAAAAGCAATGGTTATTGTAAATTACGTGACCACAATGTGACCACAAAATATTAGCCTTAACTGTTTGTATATGGGTAAATCTCCTCGGTATTTGAGGGGATTTTTTATTACAAAACGCATTACACAGTTAGCATGAATTAAGTATTGGAGTAAAGAAAAGCTTTTTTAGACCAAGATGTTTATACAAGTGTATGTAGAATAGAAGCAAGGAGGGGATAATACAAAGCGAGATAATGGACTGCTTTAGAGTAAAAGATAAACTAGCAATTATGATTAGGGGTGATATCAAGAAAGGTAGGTTTGATACTTATGATGGTGGGGGATACTTTCGACATATTACAGTCCTTTTACTACAGGAACAGGATATAGCAGCCTAACCTACACGTCACTGTATATGTTTTTGATACGACACGAGGAGTTATTCCACGTTTTTTTAGTCAGGTTTCGTATATGGAAAACAAGCGATAACAGTAGTTAAAAATATTCTACTTTTATTAGTTTTGGATGTGGACTCTCCATGGATAAATTATAACGAGGATTCCCTAGGATAACTGTCGCCTCAAATGCCTATGCGAGACAGTTTTTTAATTTGTAGAAAATAGTTGTAAAATTTGGAGTTAAATTAATTGAAGAGGTTTTTCTGATTTGTTAGAATGATACTAGTTAGTGATGTGGAATACATCTTAACTAAAAATATTATTTAGGAGGTACTCGGAATGGGTAGACTCGCTCTAACATTGGTAAGGGATCAAAATAATGATCCACAAAAAAAGGTGAAAACCTATAAAGGTAAACAGTATACTAGCTATAAAGTGGATGTAAACATATTATCGCTAAGAAAATTTAAAGAGCTTTTAGACTGGGATGAAGTAAATCCAAGAGATCCAGATGACAAAGCTACACCAAGTAAAGCAATGAGAACGACATTAGCTACAGAGACGGATGATATCTTTAGCACCTTAAATGGTGGCGTTTTATTATCAGCAGAGTCGTGTGTTTTTTATAAGGATAAGAAGACAGGGCTTCACATGATAGATATCGTGTTGGCAGATCCGTCTCTTCACGGATATATTGATGGTGGGCATTCTCTAGATGTGGTAATGGATGCTGAAAATATAAAAGCAGATATACAACACATAGAGTTTGAGGTAGTTTGTGATATCGGACATGAGCTAAAGGAAAAATTGGCAGAAACAAGAAATACTAGAACACAAGTTACTCAGATTTCCTTAGCAGACCATCGGGGAGAGCTTAATCCAATAAAAGAAGTTTTATCTAATGAATGGTATGGTGAACATATAGCTTATGCCCAGAATGAATTAGGGCATATAAAATGTGAGAAGCATATTATACCTTTAATAACTGCTGTTAACCCTAAATTGTCGGACGCTGCTGTAAGACAAAGTTATACTGGAACAAGTAAGTGTTTAGAGCATTATCTAGCAGATACGGAGTTTATATCTGAATTTAAACATTTGCTTGTAGGTCTTTTGGAGTTTCACGATTATTTAAAAGAAAATATACCTGCTACTTATAACTATTATGGTTATAGTCCAGAAGGGAAACCGCTAACACCAGGGCCAGGTAAATATAAATACAGAGCATTAACAAGTATAGAAAATAAACCAGATGAAACCTTAATTTTCACGGATTTGACGAAAAAAAGCCCTTATGTTCCTAAAGGCTTCTATCTGCCAGTAATTGCGTCTATGCGACATGCGTTAAAGCTAGATGATAAAGGGGAAAGATATCAGTGGGTAGTTAGCCCAAATGAATTATATGAAGCTAACAAAAAAAATATCAATGATATCATCTTTAAATATTATTACTTGAAAGGTCAGATGCCAAACCCTACAGGGAAAATTAAGCATCTTTGGGAAGAGTTAGATAGGGTGGTTATAGATCATCTAAAGGGTATGGAAGAAAAGCGTCAAGCAGACAGATTAGCGTTACTCGAAAAATTAGCATTAGAACATGGAATAAACCTTTAATAAAAAAGGAGACCCCTAATAAGGGAGTCTCCTTTTTTATGCACAGAGAAAAGACCGATTATAAAACCGTAAGAGCAGCCTACCAGCTGCTCTAATAATATAAAAGTGGTTAAGAGGAAATCTTCTCTATAGCCTTCTGTTATTCTGCTTGTTCTTATTTATCTCTTCCGTCATGGTTTTTAATATCTTATCTTTGCTTTCTTCACTAAGGATAGTTAGATCACCCCCAAACAAACTAATAAAAAAGTTAAAATTGCTCCTGTCATCTCTCATGGAGGTTACTAAAGAAAGTATGTTATTAATTACAGGTTCAAAAATTGGTGCATTTTTATCAATATTAAATGAAAGTTCCTCCTTGATTTCTTGATTTTTCCTTTCGAGTTGTTCAAGTAAATCTCTCATCCATTTACTTTCAAAAGTTTTTTCTATATGGGTAAACTGGTCTCCTTGATAAGTAGCGTTTTCACTAAATTTCTCTTCTTGACTCTGAATCCACATTTCTTCAATTTCTAAGGCTCTTCGTTCTTCCCAATCTGCTACTTCCTCTGCTTCAGTTTCAATCCTTTCTGGGGACTTAATCTGATAAAAATTGTACAGAAAGTCTTCTATATTCTTTTCTTCCCATCCTAAATGCTTCATTTGTTTAAAGGCCTAAATAATAAACATTCAACTGAAAATAATAATACCGAAGGAGATAATTCGAATAAATCATTAATATCGTTCGTCTTTTCTTTTAATCAAGATATGTTATTTCCAGTAATAGGGAAGAGTGTTTCGCTAGATGATAAACAGTTGTTTATAAATAGTTATGAAAATTATGAAGGATATGTTGAAGGTGAAGGAAAAGACGCATATTTAAATTATTACAAATTAGGTAAGGAATATATGGATAAATATTTGGATTTAACAGTATATCTTGAAGAAGAGATCGATTATACAGATTTAATGGAAGAATTATTTAAGGAAGATAAGGTATTTAGAGATGATAAACCGGAAAATTTACCATCAGATAATGATGGACGGGAAACCTTAGGACAAACTTATAGTGAGGTAGAGCTGGGTACTACAGTAGAGCGGGGACCTCAACGTAGTTCATTAAGTAGCAATAAGCAAGGGTTTCCATCGTTTACTAAATTAGAGATGGAGGTAATCAAAGAAACTATTAAGAAAAATGCATCTAAAGTAGAACCTAGAAAAGTTAAAAGACTTAAAAATGCATTAATTATGTTAAAGAAATTAAACAAAGAAACGGATAGTGTAGCAGTAGGAAATGGTTATGAGGAGGAAATAAGAGACTTTATCCTTAACTTTCTTGAGATTAAACATAGTGAAAAACAAAGTACTGGTTCAGCACATAATGAAATAGCTGCAACCATTGAAAATTCCGTAAAAGATAAGTTAAGTGACTCTCAAGATAAGATGAGCAGACAGCTTAAGTTTACGGAGTATTTTATACATAATAAGATTAAAAATTAGAGAATAGATAAGTTAGTTTGCTGTAAAGTATAACTAAAAACTAAAGGGGATCTGCATTCGTAGCTCTAAATTTTATGAAAAGGGCATGTACTAAGTATTCCTTTTCTTTCTAACATAATAAAATTTTGATTTTATAAGGTTTTAAAAAGTTACTTCCATAAAGAATTTTTTAGTTTTTTGATAGATAGTTGAGTAAAAAGGTGATATATGGATTTTTACAAATAAAAAAGGAGTGGTAAAATTCCACTCCTTTTGATCATCATCTAACAAAAGAAAGCAGGGTATTTTCAAAATCAGAATAAGAATTCCATTCCAAAAAACGAACTACGTGATTGGCTCTGTTTCTGTTTTTCGGATTTGATACATCTGGGTCATCATTGGTTAAATCAAAGTATTGTTTTTTGGACAGGGGTGCATTATCATACATCTCTTTAAAGGCTTTTCGAATTTTACCTCTATCATTCGGATCTTGAGGATCATTAAATTTGAACTCACTCCAATGGATTGATTGATTCCGTCCTCCTCGTATAATAAGTGAAATCGGTACATCGTTTTTCTTTAAACTAGTTGGCCAGCTACCAGCCTTACCAAAAGTATACCCTAACCCTTGTTTTGCTTGATCTAAAATGTATCCACAAGTGTCTTGAACATAATCGGTTAAGTACACTGATTTTGCTATCTCGTTATTTAACAAAGCACTTATCTCTGGCAGTAAAGTTGAATCGGATTCCCCCTTTTCTTTCCTGGCTTCTAGTTCGGATATTTTTTTTAGGGCATCTTCTGCTGCATAAAGTCCCCCGTTAATAGAATCAAATAGTAACTCAACTAATGGTCTGCATCGATCCAAGTGATACTGCATTTTCTCTAAATTAATATTTGTTGTCACGATTTCTCGCCCCCTTAATTATGTAATCACCATCAAAATACTACCTCAAAATTTTCTCATTTTTTGAACAAATGGTAAAGGTGATTTTCATTAATAGATAATAATTTAGGAAAATGAAAAAATGATTTGGAATGTGGAAGGGATTTATATTTATATCTTGAAATGTAGTCACAAAATTAGACCGACTCGCTCGTAATACGAAAGAAGGTATTGAAATCATAGAAAGCCTTTTTCAGAAGGGTGGAAAGGTTCATGTGCTGAATATAGGTTTATTAGAAAACACGACAATGGGAAGGTTCTTCCTGCAAACTTTACTGGCAGTTGTTGAAATCGAAAGAAACCTAATTGTAGAACGTACACAAGAAGGAAAGGCACTTGCAAAGCAGCAGGAAGACTTTCGAGAGGGGAGACCAAGAAAGCATACTAAGCAGCAGGTTCAACATGCTTTGAAACTGCTTGAGACTCATATATATAAAGAAGTCGAAGCGCTGACAGGTATCGCAAAAAGAACACTAATTCGAAGGAAAAATGAATATGAAAATGGTTTTGTTTAAAATTTTATTTAGACATTCAAAATGTTTTTTTGAATATATATAAAGACGTTTATTTAGAGTAATATTAGAATATTCGTTTGCTTTTTAATTAAAAATAAAGGGGTAGTATATGAGTAAATTTCAAAATTACATTCATTTTAAAAATTATTGCTTTAAAATAATGCGTAATAATGAATTGAAAATTACTGATCAGATAAATCAAGTTTTCACAGAGTTTGAAAAAGTAGAAAATGTATTGAGTGCCTTAAAGGAAAAAGGAGTTATTGATTATACAAAGAACTCTTTAGAATATGTAGTCAAGTTATTACAGGCAAATAATATGGAAACTACACTAAATTGCATGAAATATTTAACGAAAAAGATAACAAATATGTTAAATGGTGAAGTTAATATCTACTATTTACATACTTCTCTTAACAGCATGCTTGGAATGGAAACATTCTTTTCGGAAAAGTATATATTACAATGTTTTAATTCTAGAAAAGAAACGTCTCTTTATCCTGTACGTATTAAGTGTATTGAAATTGTGGAAGAATCAGAAACAGTTTACTCTATTTCACTAATCGATTTAGACTTGGTTAGAAAGTTTGGAATCTATTTTATATATGATGAAAATGGGGAAATTGCTTATATTGGTAAAAGTAATAGCTGTGTCGTATCTAGATGCTTTAAATCAGTAGAAGAACGTGCATTATATTCATTCTCGAAAATTGAAATACGTTGTACTAAAACAATGTCAGATGCAAATATATATGAACCCTATTACATTGCTAAATATAAACCTTATTTAAACAGTGAATTTATCAATGATGATGAAACTACAATCATTCTTCCAGAACTAGAGGTTACAAAAACGTTTGGTAGAGATGCTTCTGGTGATTCTTTTGAGTTCACTTATTATTTCGTTAGGTCTAAAACGTATGATATCGAAGAAGCAATAGAAAGGTATGGAGATACTCTTTTTTTAGATAATAGGGAAACAAGGGAAATGGTAGAGAAAAAAGGATTGTTGGAAAAGTGGGATGCTCGAAATAAAGCATATGAAAAATGCCTTCGAAAAATAAAAAACTCTGGTCTTATTACCATTAAAGATATACAGGAAGAAATTAGATTGATACGGAAAAATATAGAAGAAAAACAGTAAAAGGAAGAAAAGAAGTATCTATCTCAGACTTTGAAATGTATTTCCAACGATATATGAATCGTGAAGTATCAAAGTCTCAGCTTGCTAAAGAACTAGGGATATCAAGACCAACCCCAGACAAGTTAATCAAAGAGCATCAGTAAGAAAGTTAAGGGACTCTTAAAAGGGTCTCTTTTTATTTACATTTGATTGGGGAGTATTTACCACTTCTAATGCCTATCCAATCCTAAGGTAAGAGGTGAGTAAGTAAAAATCCACCTCATGAAAAAAATAGCTTCGACTAAACGATAGTTATTGACAGAAATTTTATGCTGGCTAACTATTTTACTTTCCACTCTTTTCCGCAGTCTGGACAACGCCATTTAACGATTTTATCAGCTTCAATGCTACTAATCCCAATTTTTCTTGTAAAATGAGTCGCATCATATGCTTTTTGTGATTGTTTTGGAATCAGATCTCCTTGCAAATCAGAATTGCAATATGGACAAAACTCCTTACTGTTTCTCATCAAATCACTCCTTCTAGATAAATCCTAATCTTTAGCTCAAATATAACATATTTAAGTAAGGGTGAATTACTTTTAATCCGTGAATGATTTATTCATGAATGCTGCTTAATAATAATATATCGATTTTATTAAGACGTTAACTCAATAAAGAAAAAATCTCCATAATGGCTACTATTCCTAGCTAATGGAGTTTTTTTGCCCTTTTGTTGGTAATATAGCTTTAATCAATGTTAAATTATAGTAGATTCGATAATAGGGAGTGTGTAAAGGTGGAAGAACAGTGGGTAAAGTATATACCTTTATTGAGTGCTGGAATAGGTGCTATTATTGCAATGCTAATCAATCAAATTATGTCACATGTAAGATGGAAAGAAGAATTAAAAAGAAAAGGTGAAGATAAGTATCTTGAAAGGAAATTAGAAAATTTGCATGATGCCATAATAGAGTTTTTCTTAATGGCAAATAAGGCATTAGAACTTTCCAGAATAGTTGATGGAAGTAAATTAAGACACGTTCAAGACGACATAGAAAAATTAGATGCAGATATTCGGAAAAGAATTGCACAAACTTCACCTTACTTAGAAAGCAATTTAAACCAGAGAGTTGAAAACTTATACGAAATTCTAACAACAATGAGGTTAATCATAAGAAAAGAAATAGAAGGTGATGATAGAGAAATAGTGACTAACTTACTAGGGCTAAATGAAGAATTACATCATATGAATGATGATTTAGGTAATGTAATGAAAGGCTTTCATGTAAAAAAGGAAGGATTTTGGATAAAATGGGTAGCAATAATATCAGTGCTTACTAACGTCCTATTAGTGATGTACATTTTCTCTAATAAATAGGATTTACTATGGGAATAGCAGTTATTTACCAGTATGAAACAAAATTGCTTAAATGGTACCAAGAAAAAGAGCATATTCTAACAAACTCTTTAATTGGAAAATAATAATTATAATGTTGGTTTGAAAGGTACAAAGGATATGTTACTGAACTTACATGGCAGGTAATACGTTGATATTAACTAAGATGGATAGGTTTGCACGTTCCACCGCTAATACCATGGAAAAGGTGAGGATGGTATTTAAAAGGGCGTTAAATTCACATGGGATTAGAAGAAACACCTACAGAAAATCTAATACTTACAGTTATGGGTGCTTTTGCACAGTCTAATAGGGATATGATTATAGAATGTACACAGGAAGGAAAAGCCCTTGCAAAGCAACGTGACGACTCTAGAAAAGAAAGCATTCTAAGCAACAAGTAGAACCTGCCTTGAAGTCATACATACAAAGAAGTTGAAGCAATGACGGAAATAAAAAATCGAACATTTATTAACAGAAAGAATGAACTAGAAGCAAAACAGTTATAAGAGGCTCCTGAGGGGTCTCTTTTCATTTGCATTCGATAGGGAGTATATTTTCCACACTTTTACTGGGGTCATTGCTGAGATAGATCCTATGTACCCTAATCCACACGTCAACGATAACCCGAAACGAAGAATTATGTTGATTATAAATAGTTATAACAAAATAAAATCCAAAAAATACGTTTATTCACTTAAAAGATAAAACTTATGACTTGGTATTTATATGCGTGCTTTTTGTCTATTCAGATTAAAAAGACTTGATTTTTATAGACCATATCCCAATCAATGGGAATAAAATACTCATACTCTAACATTGAATTAAAAATCTGTTTGAGGAGAGGGTTAAATATGTACGGTTGGCCAGTTAGAAATTGGGTTTATACTGGAAACAGAACGCCCTTTGAATGTATGCCACCAAATCACTTTTTAAAGCCTCTAACACAACCATATAATTTATGGCCTGTGAATGGAGTAATGGAAACAATCGGATTACACTTTCCTGAATCAACAGAATACAAAAGGTATTTTGATAATCGTATTATGAGTACAAGAAAAAAATGGCCATCTTTTGATGTTAAGCAATACGCAGTAGGTGGTAATCTGGCGAATGATATTACTGCTGCGGACTTTGACGGGGATGGAAATTTAGATCTTGCGGTTACAAATCTCGGTTCAGATAATGTATCAATACTTTTAGGGAATGGAAACGGTTCTTTTGCACCTCCAATGAATTTCCCAGCGGGTAGTCGACCAGCAGGGATTGTTTCGGCTGATTTTAACGGTGATGGGATAATTGACCTAGCTATAATAAACGATATTGAACAAAGCGGGCCTAGTGGTCCTGAACCCGGCACTGTATCAATTCTGATAGGGATTGGGAACGGTATTTTTCAAGCTCCAATAAGTTATACATTACAATTTGAACCAACATTTGTAATTGTGTCAGACTTCAATCGTGATGGAAAACTTGATTTGGCTGTTACAAATTCACATTCTGAAAGTATATCAATACTTTTAGGGAATGGAGATGGTACTTTTAAGCCTGCTGTGAATTATTCTGTATTACAACCTCCATACACACAAGCAACTCCATTTACTATCGCTGCTGCAGATTTTAATGGGGATGGTCTTATTGACCTGGCTGTTGCAAATAACACATCTTCTAATATTGCTATTCTCTTAGGGAATGGAGATGGTACCTTTAAGCCTCCAATGTATATGGTTGCAGACTATGGTCTTATAGGGATCGTTGCAGCGGACTTTAATAGGGATGGAATTGTAGATATAGCTGTTGCAAGCAATGTTAGCGATAAAGTCTCTATTTATTTAGGGAATGGGGATGGTACTTTTAAGCCTGCTGGGAGTTACCAAAGAGGAATCGAGACGCAGATGCTTGTCGCAGCAGATTTAAACGGAGACGGTATTATAGATTTAGCTGCTACAAACACCGATTCCAATAGTATTTCGGTACTTATTGGCAATGGAGACGGTACATTTGAGGTTGCAAATAACATTCACGCTGGTATGACTCCTGAGGTCATCATAGCTCATGATTTTAATAATGATGGAAGGATTGACCTTGCTGTTACAAACTTCAATTCTGATAATAATGGAAAACCATTAGGAACAGGATATGTATCAATTCTTCTAAGTAAAAATTGTTAATGGTTCAATACAGTTAAAGTCGACGTTGCAACTTTAAATTGGGACGTTTTTAGAAGGCTACCAAACGAGTGAACCGCCCCCCCAATTGTTAGATACAACTAACAATTGGGGGGGCGGTTTTTCTATGACCAAATATGAATTTGAGTAAAACTACAGGCAGTTCTTGCCTCTTAAAAAAGGAACAGAATCATTTGAGATTGACACCTGTAGCTTAGGAAATGAAACATTCCCAAAACAAATTAAAAGGATTCGTGAGAAGTTTCCAGACATGCAAATTCGAGTTTACAAGTATTCAATGTTGAAGTCCAATGTAAAAAGGTAATTCAATGGTCGAAAGAATTACCTCCCTTACCGAATTACAAAAAAATACAAGCTTCTGATTGGTCGTCAACCGAGGAAAGGTGACTTGGTTTTTGTTCCGAGTCAACAAGATTTTTTGAGTCAGTTTCCTCTCAAAGGAACAACGTTTATGTTGAAAGCTGGGATGACTCTAATACTTCCAATCAGTTATTACAAATTTATAGAGAAAATCAAATACTCTCCATTGTGGAAAGTATTTATAAGTAGAAAACTTAAATCTTAGTAGAGAACCAGACACTTTTAACTAAGAATTTGGCCACCATCTGGTTGTCCAAGAACCGTGATATCTAAAGCAACATTAATTAGTTCAGGCCATTCTATTTCCAAATAAAAGTTTACACCTTTGGCATCTCCATCAGTATGCGGAGCAACATTTTTTACAGAAACTTTGGCATCCCCCTTTCCAACGACGTATCTGCCACTGGTCACCTACTCTAAGGTCTGTTACAAGATATCCCTCACTAGCAGAGATGTGAACTACTGAATATTCATCAATTAAATTCACCCCAAAAATAGTGGTACCATCCTGACGTCGCTTGAGGCCAATATACACGTATTGTTGTAGCTTCTGCCATACTTTCTATCACTCCTTTTGGTTGTTAACATTTTTAGTTTCCTCTAAAAAGGACGAAAAATCCTAAAATTTTTTTTTTTACTTTGTTGCGATAAAAAGTTTTCCACTATAATGAAATTACCATATACAGCACAGTTAAGGACTCCAAGGAGGCTCTTAACGATGAAAGGAAGCGTCAAAAAAGATAAGAGAACAGGAAAATATTTTTATATTGTAGATATTGGTATTGACCCCTTAACTGGTAAAAGAAAACAAAAAAAGAAAAGAGGATTCATTACCAAAAAAGAAGCAGAAAATGCTTTAGCAATACTGTTTTCAGAAGTTCATACGGGAGCATATGTAGAACCTAGTAAGCTACTTTATGGTGAATATCTTGAGGGTTGGTTTAATACGAAGAAGCACAGTGTTGGTATCCAAACAGCAAAGGTATTGAAAGGATACTTAAACAGTCGCATTATTCCTTCTCTAGGCAATATCAAACTAGCAAAGTTAACATCATTGCATATGCAAAACTACGTCAATTCGCTGCGGGACGAAGGTTTAAAGCGAGGAACAATTGAGAAGATAATCAAAATCATTCGGAACTCTTTTGAACATGCAATAGATTTAGAGTTAATTACTAAAAATGTTGCAGCGAAAACAAAGTTGCCTAAAGCTGATAAGGAAGAGTTAACTGTGTGGAATGAACATGAAGTACAGTTGTTTTTAAAAGCTGCACAGGATAGCAGTTATTCTATCGTCTTTCATATGGCTCTTGTAACTGGAATGCGACAAGGTGAATTGCTAGGCTTGCGGTGGAAAGATGTTGATTTAGAAAAGGGGCATTTAACTATTAGCCAAACGTTAAGCCATGATGGGAAGACGTTCTTGCTTGGAGGAAAGACGAAATCAAGTTTAAGAAAGATACTATTACCTGCATCAACAGTAGCGACGCTAAAGAAGCATAGAGCAGTTGTATTGAAAGAGAAGCTGAGTCAAGGTGAGGAATACCAAGACAATGAATTGGTAATGTGTACTACTTCTGGAACACCAATTAATCCTGCTAATGTTAGACGAAGTTTAAACACTTTGATTAAGAAAGCGGCTGTTCCAAAGATTCGCTTTCATGATTTACGTCATACACATGCAACTCTGCTATTGGCTAAAGGTGTGAATGTGAAGGTGATTTCCGAGCGGTTAGGTCATAGTAATATCAAAATTACACTAGATACTTATTCGCATGTACTGCCAACGATGCAAGAGGATGCAGTTAATAAAATAGAAGAGATTTTGTAGGAAATGTGACCAATTCTGTGACCACTAGTGTTGTAGCATACGAGTTTAGACAAATAAAAACCGCATCAAATGTTGATTTGACACGGTTTCTACAAATATGATCCCGACTGGCCTCGAACCAGCGACCTCCACCCTGTCAAGGTGGCGCTCTCCCTGCTGAGCTACGGGATCTTCAAGAATGCTTATATAATAGCATCTTTAATCATATGTTAAAGCAATTATATATAATTAACTGAAATTTTACAATATTATTTATAATAATCTTTTAAAGGTAGAATATTTGGAATCACGCTAGTAGTGTATGAAGGAACATATATAAGAAGAGAATTTAATTGAAAGCGGTTATATTATGATTTCCGATACTTATCCAAAGGGTTTTCATCACTTAAATCAACAAGAAAAGGGAATAAGAAGTGTAGGGGTAAGCTTATAAGTTCAGTCATAGAGTTCAATGTTGTTTGTGATAGGTATTGCCTTCCAAAACAATACGGACAATCCTTTTCAAATGTTATGAGAAGCGACCATATATCTGTTACTCTCCACTTCGTTTTACAATATGTACAACGGGCCATGAAGTTCCTCCTCATCTTTCGTTTAGTTATTTCCTGTATATTCCATTTGGTTATACTAAAGCTAATTGTATTTGTTTAGGATTTTACATGTATTTCGTATGGTTAAATGTAGGTTATTTTAGTTTTTGAGGGCTCAAGATTGCGATGTATTAAGTAGTTCATGATCGATTTGATTTCATGTGAGGTTTATATTAGATTAGGAAGCGAAATTTCCAATATATAAATTGGCCAATATATCCTTTTTACAATTTTCAAGAAATCATGTATAACAGAAGTACAAGATTATTTTATAAATATACAGGAGTAGAGGGAGAATAGTTGTAATGGTAAGAAAAACGTTTAAGATGCGTGTGTCTAGAAATAGAACGATTTCGATTAATGGTTCGATTCTTGATGTGGATGTTACACATGATGAGTTTTTGCAAGAGTTTGTTGAGTGGGTCGATTCTAAAGGTTGGTCATTTATGGGGATGACGGATGAGATTACGGCCGAGGAAGCTGGACAAAATTTAATAGATTCGTTGATTGATGAGAAGGATAAGAAAGAGTAATTCCTTCTTATTTTTTAATGTATATTTATGTTCCTAATCGTAAAAATATGATATAGTAAAAAATAGTGAATATCCTTCCAAATTAATACAAATAACATATAGATTGGTAGAGTTATTTTATAGAGTGTGAAAGTAAAGTGAAAAGGGAGAGTCATATGGTTAATTTTAAGAAAATTTCGGCTTTTATTATGGTTATTTGTTTATTTTTTTTGACGCCTATGACGTTATATGCTGAGACGAATGTTGGAGTGAATCCAGAGCAAGTGGCACCGCCACCTGCGGAAGGGCCAAATGTATTTAGTCAGTTTGCGACTACGATTGATGCGAAAACAGGAGATGTCCTATATGACAAAAATGCACATCATCGTGCGTTTCCTGCTAGTATGACGAAAGTGTTAACGGCGATTTTGCTGATGGAGCATACGAAGCCAGAGGATCAATTTACGTTTTCGCAATTAGCATTAGATCAAGAGAAGAGTAATTATCAAATTGAGTTTCAAGCTGGTGAGACTATTAATAGAGATACTGCACTTATGATTTTAATGGTGTTAAGTGCGAATGATGTATCATATGCGATTGCGGAGCATATTGGAGGAAGTGTTGAAAATTTCGCCAATATGATGAACGAAAAGGCGAAGCAATTAGGAGCTAAAGATAGTCATTTTGTAACGCCAAATGGATTGCATGATCCGAATCATTATACGACGCCATATGATATGGCGATGATTACGAGAGGTGTGCAAAAGTATCCTGAAATTTTGCAAGCGATGAATACGAAAAGAACGACGGTTACGACATCTAGGCAGACAGTATCTATTTTTAATAAGTCTATTTATTTTGAAAATCCATATAGTATTGGTGGTAAGACGGGTTTTACGAATGAGGCGCGTAATACGCTCGTTTTATTAAATGAGAAAGATGGAAATCGCATAATAAATGTAGTGATGGCTTCTCAAAGACCTGAAATTTATGAAGATTTAAAGCAGATGGCTGAATATTCTTTTGGCCAATTTGCGAAACAAACTGTACTAGATAAAAATAATTGGCATCAAAAGACAACGTATTTAAACAAAGATGTTGATAGTGAACTTGAAAAAAGTGTAGATCTTATGCTTAAGAAAGATGAAGGAAAAAATGTGAAAACTACTTTCCGAGCGGCGTCATTAGATAAAGAATCTTTGTATCATAAAGGAATTCATCGTGGTGAGATAGTTGGAGCAGTTGATATTACGAAAAATAATCAAACAATCGCGACTATTAATGTTCTTTCAAAAGAAGATGTTACTTTTGCGATGCCAAAAAAAGATACAGTGGAGCCTGAAGTAAAGGACTCGAATGTAAAAATGATAAGTATTGGGATAGGCAGTATTGTAATATTTGGCGCACTACTGTATGTAATTTTGCGTCGTAATAAACAAAGGGTTAAATCAGAGGAAAAGTAGGTTGTTATGAAAACTGCGAAGAAATTTGTTCGCAGTTTTTTGTTGTATTAACATATGTTTAAAAAGTGATGTTGATTAAAAAGTCGGATTTTACAAATAATTGTAAATTTTCACCTTGCATTTCTTATTTGTTCGTTATATTATTTGTATATGTTCTTGTTGAAGAACAGTCTGAATGTTATTAATTTCAAAATAATATAAAACAGCGGAGAGGGAGAGATACGATGAAATTAGTTTGGAAGATTATTAGCAACGTTATCTCATTTGTTTTATTTGCATTGATGGTTTTTTTAGCTTTTGTAGTTATTTCGTCAAAAGCGAGTGGCGGGGATCCGACTGTGATGGGATATCAATTTAAAACAGTGTTATCAGGATCGATGGAACCGACATTTTTAACAGGATCAATTATTGCGGTAGAGCCAACTAAAGATGGTTCTAAATATAAAAAAGGCGATGTTATTACGTTTAAAGAGAAAGATAACAAAATTATCACTCACCGTATTATTGGTGTGAAAGATACAAATGGAAAAGTAATGTATGAAACAAAAGGGGATAACAACAACGGAGCAGATTTAGAGCCAGTACTTGCAGAGAACGTAATTGGAAAGTACGGAGACATTACAGTACCGTATGTTGGTTATTTACTGAATTATGCGAATTCAAAAGCGGGAGCTGCATTACTTCTCATTATTCCTGGAGTCTTTTTACTTGGCTATTCCGCAATTTCTATTTTTGGTGCTATTCGTAGTATCGATGGGGAAAAGAAAGATAAAAAAGTAGGACAATCCGTATAGTTATTTTGGTTATAACTTCCTATTTGGAAGTTAACAAATATATATTATGGGGGATTTGGACATGACTTTAAAGAAAAAATTAGGAATGGGTATCGCATCAGCAGTACTAGGAGCAGCATTAGTTGGTGGAGGAACATTTGCATTCTTTAGCGACAAAGAAGTGTCAAACAATACATTTGCGGCTGGTACACTTGATTTAGCGGCAAACCCATCGACAGTTGTTGATGTATCGAATTTAAAGCCTGGCGATACAATTAAAAGAGATTTTAAACTAGAAAATAAAGGCTCTTTAGACATTAAAAAAGTTTTACTAAAAACAGATTACAAAGTAAGCGATGCGAAGGGCGACAATAAAGATGATTTTGGTAAACATATTAAAGTCACATTCTTAAAAAATGTAGATAAGCATGAAACAATTGTAAAAGAAACAACGCTAGATAAATTGAAGGGCGACACACTTACAGCGGTAGATAATGATTTATCTGCTTGGTTCTGGGATGAAAAAGGTATTTCTGCAGGTAAGTCGGATAAATTTACAGTGAAATTCGAGTTTGTTGATAATAAAAAAGACCAAAATGAATTCCAAGGCGATAAACTAAATTTAACTTGGACGTTTGATGCACAACAAACAGATGGTACAGAAAGATAATATAATATAAAAGGGGCTATCACCTTGATAGCCCCTTTTACAGTTAAATAGCGTAGATTGGAATGTATTTTCTAGGATATGGCTATCATTTTGTACAAGTCTTTATTATAATGAAAGTAATGTTCTATATAAAGAACACATTGTTCGATGGGAGAGATTGAGATGCTGAAAACACCTCGCAAATTAAAAAAGCTGCTTATATTGCCGTGTATGTGCTCTATTACGTTTTATTTAGGCTCTCAAATGATGACGTATACAGAAGCTGCATTTATTCATGAAACGAAAGTAGAAGCCACTCTTTCTACAGCGATTATATTTCCGAAAACAGTTGATACGTTAAAAGAGCAAGCTGAGCAACATAAACAGTATATTGGACATGAGTATGGAGAAATGAAAGCGAAATTGAAAGTTACTTCTATTGAAGAAATAGAACAGGCAATTGTTGTATGGCAGCAAGGACGTGAGAAAATTGCTTCTGAGAAGGAGGCTTTACAAAAAGTATATACTTTAATAGAAACTCCTTACAATCAAATACAAGAAGAATTAAAAGTGAATAAAAGTGAATCAATTCAGCAAGTATCTTTGTATGTGAACGAAGGTTTTCATAGCATTAAAGAGAAGCGTGATTATGTTGATAAAGAGGCTAGTTTGCCAGCAATTGATGAGCAAATTCAGGCTCTACAACAACTATTAAAAGATGAAACAGTAAAGAAACAGAATGAAATAGAAGAACAGAAGAAAGCAGAAGAACAGAAGAAAGTAGAAGAACAGAAGAAAGCAGAAGAACAGAAGAAAGCAGAAGAACAGAAGAA
>NZ_AYMH01000031.1:0-68703 GCF_000633475.1 Bacillus sp. H1a
GCTGTTTTTCTACAACCAACCTGAAGAAAAAGTATTTGCTTATGTCTCAGTTGATATAAATCCAAGTTTAGAGGTGAGCGTAACAAAGGATCTTCGTGTTATAGATTTGCGAGCTTGTAATGATGATGGAAGGCGTATTTTAAATGAAATGAAGCGATGGGAAAATAAACACCTGCAAGACGTAATACGTACTATTATAAAGAAGAGTCAAGAGGATAAGTACTTAACGAATGATAAGCAAGTTATGCTAACAGCTGTTACAAAGGACAAGTCGCTAGAACCACAATTGGAAAAGGCTATGCAAGAATTAAAGAAAGAGTATGAGATAAAACATATTACAGTCGTATATCAAACCAGTACGATGCAAATGCGAGAGAATGCCAAGAAAGCAGGGGTTGGCACAGGTGTTTATATAAAACAAGAGAATGAGAAGCGGAAATCACTTACTCCTCCTGCGCCGCCGTCTAATCAAGAGGAGCGCGATGAGGAGATACATTCGCAACAAAAGTCATCTCCTGATACATCATCGAATTCGTCACCTGTAAAAGAAGAAGGATACGAGAAGCAAAAGTATATAGAACAAAAGCAATCCAAGGAACAGCAACCTAAGCAAATAAAAGAAAATAATAGATATCAGGAAGAAAACAACGGTAGAGGGTCTCAGCAAGGAAGTAATGGAAACCAGCAAGAAAACAACGGTAGAGGGTCTCAGCAAGGAAATAATGGAAACCAGCAAGAGAACAACGGAAGAGGATCTCAGCAAGGAAGTAATGGAAACCAGCAAGAAAACAACGGTAGAGGGTCTCAGCAAGGAAATAATGGAAACCAGCAAGAGAACAACGGAAGAGGATTTCAGCAAGGAAATAATGGAAACCAGCAAGAGAACAACGGAAGAGGATCTCAGCAAGGAAATAATGGACATCAGCAAGAGAACAACGGTAGGGGATCTCAGCAAGGAAATAATGGGAACCAGCAAGAGAACAACGGAAGAGGATCTCAGCAAGGAAATAATGGACATCAGCAAGAGAACAATGGTAGGGGATCTCAGCAAGGAAATAATGGGCATCAGCAAGAGAACAATGGAAGAGGATCTCAGCAAGGAAATAATGGACATCAGCAAGAGAACAATGGAAGAGGATTTCAGCAAGGAAATAATGGACATCAGCAAGAAAACAACGGTAGGGGATATAAACAAGAAAATAATGAGAATCAGCAAGGAAATAAAGGTAATATAAACGAAAATAACGGGTCTGCAAATGAGGACGAAAACATTCCTGCCACATAACATCAAGGGAATGGAAAGAAGAATCCATAAAATGTTGAAGATGGGGATTCGTTTAATTTCAAAGCTAAAAGGAATTTATTATTCTATATTCCTATTAAGCTATTTTCGTATCCTATTAATATAGTTTGCGTTTGTACTTAGAATAAGGCGAAAAGGAGTATGTAGAAGATATAATGGAGAAAAAAATTCAACAAGAGAAAGATAAATCAAAACCTGTTTTTTATGATCCTAAAGGAAGAAGAAAAATAGCTTTTAGTTGGTTTCTATGTATCTCAATAGTTAGCATAAGTATTGTATTTTATTTTTTCTTTCAAAGTATTTTTTCAACACCAGAAATTCCAAATATGAATCCTACTGTAAAAGAGGATACTAAACTTGTACCTATTAATCAAAAACTTAGCGACCAGCAGTTAAAGAAAGAAGAATTCAAACCTAATACCGAAATGAAAAACGATGAAAGTTCGGTGAATTCAACGAACGATAGCAAACAACCTAAAGAAGTTTATGGTTTTTATGTAAACTGGGATGAAAATAGTACAGCTTCTTTAAAAGAAAATATCGATTCATTAACCACGTTAGTACCGGAATGGTATCACTTAAAAGCAGACTTAACAATTAGTAGTGAGATAAAAACTGAGATTGTAAAGTTAGCAGAAAAAAATCAAGTGAAAATTATGCCTTTACTTACTAACTATACAGAGGAAGCTTCTGGTCCTGATGGTGGGCTTATTCATAAGTTATTGAATTCCCCAGGTGGTGTAAAGACAAAGTTTATTAATGATTTAGTAAAGCAAGTTGAAAAGAATCAATTTTCGGGTATTAATATTGACTTTGAGGCAATACCTGAGGGCGATAGAGAAAACTTAACAAATTTCATGAAAGAACTTACTACGGTCTTTCATAAACATCATTTGCTCGTTACGCAAGATGTTCCTGCTAATGATAAAGCTTTTGATTATGGTGCGTTAGCCAAAGTGATAGATCGAATGATTGTAATGATGTATGACGAGCACTATGGAGCAGGGGAACCAGGACCAATTGCTTCAAATAAATGGTTCGAACATACGCTTAATGAACTAGATATTCCGTCTGAGAAACTTATAGTCGCTTTCGGTAACTATGGATATGATTGGAAAGTAAATAGTAAAGAACCTGCGAAGCCTTTAACTTTCTCAGAAGTTATGACAATGGCTCATGATTCGAATATAAAAATTCAATGGGATAAGATTAGTGGAAACCCTTATTTTAGGTATAAAACAGAGGGGGAAGAACATAATGCTTGGTTCTTAGATGGTGTTACTCTTTATAATCAAGTAAAAATCGCAATGAACAACAATGCAAAGGGGTTTGCATTATGGAGATTAGGAGCAGAAGATCCTACTATATGGAAAGTGTTAAAAAATCCTATTGAGGTACAAAATAATCATGATGCATTACATAAAATCGCTAGTTTGGATGAAGTGAATTATTCTGGACAAGGTGAAATTTTACAGATTGAGAATGAAAGAAAAAATGGATTGAGAGATTATAAAGTAGATAAAAATGGTTATTTTACAGATGAAGTATATCAATCACTATCATCTGCATACGAAGTGCAACGTTATGGAAAACCAAAAGGAAAACAAGTAGTATTAACATTTGATGATGGACCAGATCCTAAATACACACCGGAAATTCTAGATATATTAAAAGAGAATAAAATAAAAGCAGCCTTTTTTATACTTGGTGAAAACGCTCAGCTAAATGCTAGTATTGTAAAAAGAATATACGATGAAGGGCATGAAATTGGTAATCACACCTTCAAGCATCCTAACGTAGCTAATACGTCTTTACTACGAACAAAAGTAGAACTGAATACGACACAACGTTTAATTCAGGAAATAACTGGACATTCTACTGTTTTATTTAGGCCGCCATATGAAGCGGATGCTAATCCAGATTCATCAAATGAAATAATGCCTATTTTGCGTGCGCAAAATATGAACTATACAATGGTGGCAGAAAAAGTTGATCCTGAGGACTGGGCAATGCCATCAACCAATGAATTGGTAAAGCGTGCTCTTAACCCCATTTATAAGGGAGAGGGAAATGTTATTCTTCTTCATGATGCAGGAGGGAATCGTACCCATACGGTAGAGGCGCTACCGATGATTATTAAAGACCTTAAAAAGCATGGATATAGTTTTGTAACAATTTCAGATTTAATGAATAAAGAACGAGATGAAGTTATGCCTCCTGTTTCTTCTGAGGGTAAGCAATATTTACTTTACAATAAAGCTATCTTTTCAGGAATGGGATATGCAAAGCATATATTAACAACTATTTTTTATATTGCTATTGGATTAGGTATTTTCCGATTCCTATTTTTAATATATTTTGCATTCAAGCAGAAAAAGAAAGTAAGCGCTCGCTTATTTACTAATTCTTCTTATCAACCTTTCGTTAGTGTTGTCATAGCAGCATATAATGAAGAAAAGGTAATAGCCAAGACGATTCGCTCAATTTTGGATAGTAATTATAGAGAGTTTGAAGTTATTGTTGTGGATGACGGATCGAAAGATGGTACGTCAAAAGTAATTCAAGAAACATTTCATAAACACCCTAAAGTTCGTTTAATTCAGAAAGAAAATGGTGGGAAATCATCCGCAATGAACTTAGGATTTCAACAATCACGAGGAGAAATCATTGTTACTTTAGACGCGGATACTATTATTGCGCAAGATGCTATTTCTCTAATGATCAGACACTTTGAAAATCATAACGTAGCGGCAGTTTCAGGCAATGTAAAAGTGGGAAATAGACGGAATTTGTTAACTACTTGGCAACATGTTGAGTATATTACAGGATTTAATTTAGAACGCAGAGCTTTTGATGAATTAAATTGTATTACAGTAGTTCCTGGAGCCATTGGAGCATGGCGTAAAAAGAATGTAGTTGAATCTGGATATTTAAGTGAAGATACATTGGCAGAAGACACGGATCTTACTATTACATTTTTACGTCAAGGACATAGAATTGTATATGAAGAAAAAGCGTATGCTTTTACGGAGTCACCTGAAGATGTGAAAAGTTTGATTAAACAGCGATATCGTTGGTCGTATGGTACACTCCAATGTCTTTGGAAACATCGAAAAGCATTGTTTAATACAAAGCATAAAACATTAGGATTTATTGCGTTGCCTAATATGTGGTTATTTCAATATGTTCTGCAATTCATTGCACCTTTAGCAGATATATTAATGATTATGGGGATTTTTGGTAGCAATCCGCTCAAAGTGTTAGGATTTTATCTTGTATTCTTTGTCATAGATCTTCTTGCTTCACTATTTGCATTTAAATTAGAGAAAGAGAACCCAAAACCATTAGCATGGTTAATTTTACAACGCTTTATTTATCGTCAATTTATGACTTATGTTGTCATTAAATCTATATTCTCATCGATTCGAGGAGTAGCAGTAGGATGGAATAAACTGAAGAGAATGGGGAGTGTTAAACATTCTCCAGAACATAAGGAGGCATCATAAGAGAGCAG
The DNA here is from genome assembly GCF_000633475.1 of Bacillus sp. H1a. NCBI lineage: Bacteria > Bacillati > Bacillota > Bacilli > Caryophanales > Bacillaceae > Bacillus > Bacillus sp. H1a. The sequence goes on from NZ_AYMH01000031.1 coordinate 4,818, forward strand.
ATTATCTGCTCTCTTTTTCATTGATTTTAGTTAGTTGAATCTAGAGTAGATGTAACATAAAACCTTCTGCTCCCATAACGAAATTTCTATTCATTACTGATTATTGAAAGTGAGACATTATGCTAAGGCCCCCCTTTAGTTTCGGACTAAAGGTTTTTTTATAGTTTTTTTTAAAATGACGGACACAAAATCGTATATCCTTTCGAATTATATATATGGATATCATTAATGTTTATATAAAAGGGGAGAAAAAATATGAAAGAAACAAAAGAAATGTATGAAGAAAACGCTGAAGTATTAAAGGTATTGGCGCATCCTGTCCGTTTATCCTTAGTAAAAATAATGCTTGCAAAAGGCCCTACTAATGTAACGACAATGTATGGGGATTTACAAATGCCCCAAAGTACAATTAGTCAACATTTATCCAAACTAAAAGCTGCTAAAATCGTTACAGGTACTCGGAAAGGATTAGAAATTTATTATGAGGTAACGGACAATCGTACAAAATCAATATTATCATGTTTAGTTTAAATGCTGACTTACTAGATTTCAAAGTAACAAATTATATAACTATCCATAGCACTAATTATGCAAATAGCACAGTCGTCCTGTTGAACAGTTTTTCTGTTTTTCTTAGCGTGAAGCTAGCAAAATTAAACTATTTCAAAATGAAAAAACGCTATTCTTTCTGTAGAATCATAGGAAAGAATAGCGTTTTTTCATTTTAAGGAGTATCTTTTATATTAGCTTGATAGCGATATAGTATTATCTCTAAAATACAAAAATATTGATTTTGCTTTCATTCTATCTCATAAATGCGAGCTCATCAGGTCGACTATCTCATCGTATCCAAGGCGTCTGGCTGTTTCAATAGGGGTTTCTTTTAATTTTTCATTATTTGGCATGCTGTATAATGTTGCTCTCGCATGCAAGTTCGGTTGATGTTTTAGTAACACTCGAACAACTTCAATAAAGCCTCGTTCACATGCACTATGTAATGGTGTGATTTTTCCTTGTCCTGTACTATGGATATTAGCTCCATTTTCTAACAACAGCGCTGCAATCTCTGGTTTATTGCGGTCGCAAGCAAGGCTTAATGCACTTCTTTTGTATTCTTCTAATAATTCCATATCAATACCGTTGTCTATTAAAACCTTTGCCGCTTCAAGATTGTTATCCTCCACTGCGTAGTGGAGAGCTGAACGTTTCCTGCTTGTCACCGCATTTATATTTGTAATCCTGTCCAAAATATATTGAACAATTTCTTGATTACCAGAACTACTGATTAAATGAAGAGGCGTGACTTTTCCGACCATAATTTCATTTGCATTTTCGCCTTTACGAATTAAATATTTTACAATTTCCGCGGTACCTTTTCCGCATGCTAGGGCAAAAGGTGTTTCCCCATGATATTTAATCTTCAAATCTGCTCCCGCTTCCACTAGTAATGTAACTATCTCAATATTGCCATTTAGACAAGTAATGTGAAGTGGAGTCTTTCTATCAGGTCCTTTTTTATTTAATGCAGATGGTTTAATATTTACTAATTTTTCTTTAACTGTTTCTATGTCATTCCTCATACAAGCATAGTTTAACGTTTTCTTAAAACTTTCTGCTTTAATAACGCTTTGCAGTTGTGATTTCCCAAAATCAGAGGTTGGTTCAATATGATAACGGGTGTATGCAAGCCAAAGTAGTGCAGAACTGCACTCTAAAGTAGGATTTAAATCGTCATAATAATCAACCTCATATAAACCATTTGCTTTGACAGTTAAAACAAACGCAGTCCAGTTTGGTTCTCCAGTATGACGTACTCTTTGAATATTGTTCATAATTTCATTAGATGGAAGTCCTTCTGATCCATGTTCAAATACTTTAACAGATTCATAATGAAAGTAACTATACGTCGTGATAACCCCATTGTAAAATGCAAATAACATCGATTTCTCAGCTGCATTGGGTATATGCTTTAACATGATTTCGACAAGTGTTTTTATATATTGATTTTTCAATTATTTCACCTCTATTAATAGTTTCACAGTATCGTTGTAATTAATCTGCTTTTCTAACAAACTAATAATAAAATATAAACATCACTTTCCGTAATTCTTGATATTTATTTGGTCTTTACATATATAATAACATTCTTCTTAGTTTGCTGGTAAAACGGCCTTCATGTTTACTAAGTTATTTAGTCTTTATGTACAAAGTTTGTGAAATATTATGAAACCTCAATTGGCTGCAATAAAATTCATCAGGTTGATGGTAATGAGGAGTAACGAATGACCTTGGCGTGTTAACAAGAGGATTTCCAAGATTGGATTCTTTAGCGGTAACTATTGGTGGTGTAAATATTAATTTTAGGATGCCTTTTATTTTATCAATTGGGCTGGGCGGTGGAACTCGCATTTTTTGAATAGAGGATATCATTTGTATTTGATATATAATGGTAAGGAAACACAAATAAGGGGTGGAAATATAGAAATGGAATTATTTGATTACTATAAGCGAAAAGGGAAGTTTAAACTGTTAATTGGAACGGGTATTTTTATTCTTGCGTTATGCGCTGTATATGACGATTGGGGACGTGTTAATTGGGGACAGATTATCTTTATTGTTATCGCTTCTTCTATCTTTTTTGGAATTGGATTTTGGCAGTTAAGAAAAGGAAATTTGATACAAAAAAATACTGTGAAAAGTAATGCAACGTTTTGGGATGTTGATACTTTTGTCGTATTAGAATTACCTAAACGAAACAAGCAATTTGGTTTATATCATCCTGATGGTGGATATATTGCAGGAACAAAGATGGTTTCATCTAACATTCTTTTTTCAGTGATACCTTTTTTACATAATAAAGATGTTTATGGATTAGAAACGAGTAGCGGGGAAATTCTAGCATATTTTCATACTGAAGTGGACGGATATGATTGGGTAATTTATGATTCGAATTATAACCAGATGGGTATGTTTAAAGAAAAAATGATACAAGGATTTACTATGATACGTGGTACTTTGATGACTGATAAATCTACAAAATTGTCAGATGTAGAAGTCGAGTTTGATTTTATTCAAAGCACTCTCCGTACAATAGATGGACGTACATTAGCAATCGGTAAGCAAGGATATATGCCTATAGAATGGAGTGAAAGGTTCATGGGTCTAAATGTACCTACTATTACATTAGGTTCTAATGCGTCTAATAATGAAAAAATTCTCGGTCTAGGGGTGCTCCTGTATAGCTTACGCACAATTGAGATTAGAAAAAGTAGAGCGAGCGTTTAATACGGGAAATATAGTATTTATATACGAAACCTTACAAGAATCTCATTTTTCTAATTATAGCTTCTTAGCTTGATAGATGTGGGGTCACGTCCCATGTCCATCAAGTTAAGAAAACAAGTTACCCCAAAAACGATAAAAATGATCTTCGGTGCTATAAAAACACAAAATTTCCATTTTGGGGGACTTTAAAACCGTAGCTTGATGGGCATGTTACGGTACCCTATTATAAAATCTTAGAAGAAATCTTGGGATTGCTAATATGAACGTAGAGGATGAAACAAAGTTGATAGGGTTCTTTTAGTCATTTAATCTTTTTATCTGATGATCTTTTCCCCATTCAAATAGTTCATCCATAATTTGCATTAAAGATTTTCCATATTCGCTTATTGTGTACTCAACCTTTGGTGGTACTTCTTGATATACAGTACGATGGATAATTCCATCAGCTTCAAGTTGCCGAAGTTGTTGTGTAAGAACTTTTTGCGTAATGTTTGGGATTTCTCGTTTTATTTCATTCGTTCGCATTTTTCCATCCATCAAAACACATAATATATGAACTTTCCATTTTCCACCGATTACTTCGAGTGTCGTTGCGATTGGACAATCATCATTTGGATTCATATAACACCTCCAAAGGTACTTTAAGGTTCCTATAGCACTTGAAAGTACGTACTTTCCAATTATATGTGACTCATTCATACTAATACTAAAGGGTTTGAATTATTTATAAGGGGGAAGAAAATATATGAAAACACTTGTAATTGTAGCACATCCTGATATTGAAAAGTCTCGAATTAATAAAAGATGGGTAGAAGAACTTGAGAAATATTCGGATGAAATAACGGTGCATGAATTATATAAAGCGGCACCAAATTGGGAGTTTAATGTTGAAGAAGAACAAAAGCTGTTAGTAGAGCACGACCGATATATATTTCAATTTCCGCTCTACTGGTATAGCTCACCACCATTATTAAAAAAATGGTTCGATGATGTATTAACATATGGATTTGCTTACGGATCTAAAGGGGATAAAGTGAAGGGGAAAGAGTTTGGTGTAGCTATTTCTATAGGTGGATTAGAAAATGACTATAAAAATAGCGGAATTACGATGGATGAGTTGACGAAACCATTTCACGCTACCTGCTTATATACAGGAATGGAATTTATGCCATCATTTTATTTATATGGTGCGGAATATAAACTAAGTGATAAAGAGATTAATAAAAGTGCACCGGAGTATGTGCGATATGTGATGAATAAGGAGTATTCTAATATATAAGGGGAAATAGCCATTTACTTGTTAAGTAGATGGCTATTTTTTTATTCGCTTTATATTAACTAAGTGTAATCTTTAGTGAATTAATAGTTAATATGGTAAAATAAAAAACCTAACATATATAAAGGGGAGTTTTACTTGAGAACGATGCAGCAATTATTACAAAAAAGATCCATGCAATCACCAAATTTGGAAGCGCTTGTTGGGGGAGAGAAAAGATATTCGTTTCAACAATATAATGAACGAGTAAATCAACTTGCGCATTACTTGTTACATAGCGGTGTGCAAAAAGGGGAGCGCATAGGAGTTTTATGTAAAAACAATCACCCGCTTCCAACAATTATGATGGCAAGTTTAAAAATTGGAGCGGTATTTATTCCGCTTAATCATCAGCTTACTGCTTATGAATTAGAATCGATTGTAAAAGAAGCGAGATTAAAAGTGTTAGTTATTGATGATGAATTTAGTGAAGTTGTATTAAAGGTTGATGCAGTTAAAGAAATTCCTAATGTAATTGAAACAACAAAAGAAGGTTTCGGTGCTTTTGAATTAAAACTACAAGAACAGCCAATAACAGAACCGAACGTGGCAGTTTATGAAGACGATGATGCTATTTTCTTATTTACTTCAGGAACGACTGGAAGTGCAAAAGCCTGCGTAATTGGTCATAAAAACTTACATCGCTATTTTACCGAGATTGCGGGGCAAAGAGAAATTCCAGCAGGTGAACGCTTTTTATCAGTGCACCCATTGTTTCATATGAGTGGCGTGCTTTCTATTTTAAATTGTATTTATCATGGCATTACGATGATCTTCTTAGCTGATTCGAATCCTACTCTTATTTGGGATAAGATTGAAGAAGAGAAAATTACTACGATGCTTGCGTTCCCAGCCGTTTATAGTTATATGCTTGATGAACTTAATAAAAAAGAGCGTAACATTTCGACTTTGAAAGTAGCACAAAGCGGTGGTACAAAAGTACCAGAAACGCTCATTCAAAAATATATGGAAAAAGGAATATATATGGTGCAAGGCTATGGTAGTACAGAAGGTTGGGTAGTAACCTCATGGCATCCAAATATGGGAAAAGAAAAAATGTCTTCTGTAGGGAAAATACTTAAACATGTAGAGTTAAAAATTGTTCATCCAGAAACGGGTGATGAATTAGCAACGAATGAAGTTGGAGAGATCCACGTAAGAAGTCCTTACATGTTTAAAGGATATTGGAACAACGAAAAGGCGACAGAGAAGGTAGTGAAAGATAATTGGTTTAACATGGGTGATGCCGGCATGATAGATGATGATGGATTCCTACATATTATGGGAAGATATAAAGATGTTATCGTGCACGGTGGTGACAACGTATATCCAGATCAAGTAGAAGATGTAATTCATGAAATAAATGGTGTTCTAGAAGTTGCAGTAGTTGGAGTCCCAAATGACTTTTGGGGGGAGATTCCAACAGCTTACACTGTAAAAGACATTAAAACATCTTTAACAGAAGAAGAAATTATTCAACATTGTAAAAGAAAACTAGCAAACTATAAAATACCAGAAGTTGTATTTATGGACGAATTACCGAAAAACGCTTTAGGGAAAGTGTTGAAGAGGGAATTAAGAGGAATTGTACTTGTAAAATAAAAAATGATTAAACGATGAGGAATCCAGTTATGTACAAAGCATAACTGGATTTTTGTTTATAAAGAACATAATAATTTACTAGATTTTGTATTTTGTGTAAGATAATAAAGAATATTCAATCAATAATTGAGGGAAGAGATATAAATGAAGCTGCCACTATTACAAGTAGAGACAGAGAGACTTATTATTCGTCCATTTCAAAAAGAGGATTATGAAAGTTGGCTAGATGGATTCAATAAGAGGTTACCATCTCAACATAAATATGATGATGGCTATCATGATATGTCGTCTTCAACGAAAGAATGGTTTACGGAATGGATAAGAGGTTTTGATGAAGCGGCACATCGAGATGAAATGTATATATTAGGTATTTTTGTGAAAGAAGATGGTGCGAATATTGGAAAGCTAGAGCTCATTAAAATTTTACGTATGGACTATCAATGGGCAATGATGGGGTACTCTATTCATAATCAATATTGGAAAAATGGATACGGAGTAGAAAGTGTAAAAGCTGCACTACCGTTATTTTTTAATAGTCTTCAATTTCATAGAATCGAATTACATATAAATGTTGATAATGAGCCATCCATTCGTTTGGCAGAAAGAGCGGGATTTTCTTTTGAATGCAAAAGAGTGGCATTTTCTTTGGAAAATGGTAAGTGGGTGGATTTCCTTGTTTATTATAAAAATAATGAAATGAACAAGTAAGGGGATAAAGAAATGAAAAACATAAACGTACTTCATTACGATGCATTTACGAATAAACCGAATAAGGGAAATCCAGCAGGTATTGTATTAGAGGCAGAGGGATTAACGGAAGAGGAAATGCAGCGTATTGCTGAAAAAGTTGGATTTAACGAAACATCTTTCGTTCTTTCTTCAGAAGTAGCTGATATAAGAATGCGCTATTTTACCCCTGGTTATGAAATGGATTTATGTGGTCATGGGACAGTTGGTACTATATATGCCTTGCGCGAAAGAGGTTTATTAGAAGAGAAAACAAACCTTACGATTGAAACGAAGGCAGGGATTTTACCAATACAAATAGGTGCGAATGAAACTGGAGAAAGCTTTATTAAAATGAGACAAGCAACACCTAAGTTTAAAGATTTTACAGGTTCAAAAGAAGAATTAGCTCATAGTATTGGTTTGGAGGTAAACGATTTAGATGTAAGTCTACCAATTATATATGGAAGTACAGGTAATTGGACTGTAATTGTACCTATTAAAAATCTTGATGCATGTGAGAGAATGAAACCTAATAATGATGTATTTCCATCGGTTTTAAAAGAAGTACCAAAGGCTTCTATTCATCCAGTTTGTTTAGAAACTTATGATGAACAGGTACAAATGCACGGTCGTCATTTTTCATCACCTTATTCTGGAACAATTGAAGATCCAGTGACAGGAACGGCTTCAGGTGTAATGGGAGCCTATTATGCGACGTATTTGGAGAAAGATTTTGATCATGAATTGGAGTTAATTGTTGAACAGGGACAGGAAATAAATAAAGATGGTCGTGTAACGGTTTATGTAACGAAAGATGTAGAAAATGAGAAGTTACAAATAGATATTGCTGGAACTGCTGTGTATGTGAAGGAGTTTGAAGTTTCAATTTAAAAGAGAAAAGCCGGTCGTATAGCCGGCTTCCTTATCTGTTCAACACTTCAATATACGAAGCATCTCCAGTTGTTCTTATAGTAGAGCGGAAATTGTTATTTTCTAATGTTTCAGCGACTTGTTTTAATTGCTGTGCATCATCATGGTGAATGAGTAAACTATCTGCACCACTTTCTTCTATATGAATATGTTCGACATTTCCAATCGCTTCATGTATAGCTTTTAAAAATTCTGGTTTCATAATGTCCTCCTATATGTATGTAACGTTGTTATTTAGTATTTCCTTATTTATGAAATATAAAAGTAAATGAAAGGAGAAATGAAAATGAATATAACGCAGTTTAATGAACATATTACATCACTTTTTGAAGAACACCTTAATAAATACGGTGATGATGAGTATGGTTTTACTCACATAAGTAAAGAGGAATTTCACAAAATAGGTTACACAACAAATTTGACGCTAGAAACAATTGAAGAAGCATACAGAAATGGTGTCGATATGATACTTACACATCATGCACCGTGGAGCTTTTTATTCGGTATGGAAGAGGCTTGTATTGAGAAACTAAAACAATATGAAATGAATCATTTTTGGATTCATTTGCCGTTAGATTTCGTAAAGTTTGGCACGTGTACGTCGTTGTTTAAAGAAATTGGGATAGATACAATACTGGAATATTCCACGTATGAGGAAGAAGAGCTACCGGGAATAGGAGAATATGAAGAAGCGATTCCATTTTCAAAATTAGTTGAAAAACTTGAAGAGAAAATGGAAGAGAGTGTGAAGAGTTGGGAAAATCACGATAGACCAGTGAAACGAATTGCGATTTTAACGGGTGCAGGGAACAATACAAATCTTATTGAGCGTGCACTAGCAAAAGGTTGTGATACGTACATAACAGGAGAAAAAACATTATATACGGTGCAACATGCAAAATTTAAGGGGATTAATTTAATTGTAGGTAGCCATACGTTTACAGAAGTATTTGGTGTAGAAAGTTTAGCTCGTAAATTAAAAGGAAGAGATTCTACAATTGAAATTACTAGATTAAATGAAGAGCATTTGGAGTAAAGAAAATGGTCACAATATACGCCAATTATGGGGAAGCAAAAGTGAAATTAACGTGGAAAAAAGATTGTACATTACTCGAGTACGAAAAGATTACGAGCGTGCATGGCTTTTGTTTTTATCATGATAAAGTGTTGCTAATTGATCATCATAATCGTGGTTGGGACTTTCCTGGTGGACATATAGAGGAAGGGGAGCTACCAGAAGAATGTTTTAAAAGAGAAGCGTGGGAAGAAGGGTATGTAAAAGGAGAATGCACTTTACTTGGATATATTATCGTTGATCATAGTGATAATCCAAATTGGAATGCAGATAGCCCGTATCCGAAAGTAGGATATCAGCCGTTCTATCGAATAGATATAACCGAAGTATATGAGTTTAATGGTGAATATGAGTCCGATAACAGGATGTTTATTAGGGTTGAAGAAGTCGCATCGCTTTATCATAAATGGAATGAATTATGTGATGAAATATTGAAAGAGGCAGTCTTAATAAAATAAAAATCAATCTTTGTTATATTAAGATTTTAGGAGGTTTTTCTTTATATTTGTCAAATAATAGTAAGGGTGTCTTTGAATTGAGGGAATCTTCGGAATTAAGGGTGGGGGAAATGGACATTTCAATAATCGCTGAACAACTAGTTAATGAGAAGATTATTTCATATTATCCGAAAAGCATTAAAGTGTTGAACGGGGGAACGACAAGTACTGTATATTTGTTGGACGAAAAATACGTTGTAAAGTTGAATAAATCGGAAGTGGTACGTGAAGAAGCTGATTTTCTTTCTTTTTATGATGGGAATACTTTATTTTCAACACTTTTGTTTAAGGATCCTTTAAACAGATATATTGTGTATTCCTTTCTTGTAGGGACTACCTCGTGCGAACTTGGGTATAAGAGGAGCACACTTTGTACACTTGTAAAAGAAGTAAATAATACGTATGAAATAGTTCCAGAGGTAGATGGATGGGGCTGGAAAGATAGTCCGGTTCAATCTTGGGCAGAATTTTTATTAACAAATGTAATGGAAGCTCGTGAAAATTTGAGGCAGTACATAAGTGATGAAGAACATCAGCTTGTTCTTACACTTGTAAATAGTCCAAAAAGAAGTACTGGAATGGATAGGCCGTTTTTAATACATGGTGATCTTGGATTCCATAACTTTATATTTCGGGATAATAAGTTATATGGTGTGATAGATCCTTTACCAGTCTTAGGAGATCCTATATACGATTTAATTTACGCGTTCTGTTCAACTCCGGAAGATTTAACGAAAGAAGCGATTGGTTATGTGATGAAGCAATGCATATTTTATAAAGAAGAACGAGAGTTGTATGAGGAAATAGTCATAGGCTTATATTTACGTATAGATACGTGTATAAGACACCACCCAAAAGATTTAGAAGATTACTTAGTAGCTTGGCGTTATTGGATGAATGAGATTATGTTCGATAGCGAAAATAAGACGACATTATAGCACTTATATTTTGGGGGAGATATAGAAATGAACGTTTCAGAAGTGAAAAAAGATTTAGCGCAAAAAACGAAAAGGGGATTTCCTGTTGTACTAGCGGGTTTTCTATTTTGGATTATAGCAAGTATAACTGGTGTTGTTCTTTCTGAAAAACAAGTTGTGTGGGTATATTTAATTGGTATGGGCTGTGTATTTCCTTTTGGCTTAATGTTAGCTGCCATATTAAAAATTGATATGTTTGCGAAAGGGAATCCGTTAGGGACTTTAGGTGGAGTAATTGGTGCGATAAATGTATTAAATATTCCGCTTGTATTGCTTGCATATTTTCAATTTCCAGAGTGGTTACCTTTTGTAGTGGCGGTGTTAGTGGGAGTTCATTTTTTACCGTATGTATGGATTTATGAGAGTAAAAGTTATGGATTATTATCAGTGGGGACTGTATTAGTAACGTCAGTATGTGGGATTCTTTTTGCGGAAAAAGGATTTACTGTAATTCCACTAGCCGTTACAGTTGTCTATTTAATTACGCTTATAAGCCTATCAATTGAAAATAAAAGGGCAGAAAACTATCAACAAATATCGGCTTAATAAAAAATATAGAGATAGGAGAATAACTATGAAAAATTTCGTTTGTACAACGTGTGGCGTTCAGTATGCAGCGAGTGTAGAGGAACCGGTAAGTTGTCTTATTTGTGATGAGGAGAGACAATATATTAATCCGAAAGGGCAGTCTTGGACGACTTTAGAAAACTTGCAAACTAGTGATACATATAAAAATGAAATTATAGAAGAAGAAAATGGGCTTTATAGTATTACGACAAAACCAGAATTTGCGATCGGTCAAACGGGATATGTAGTAAAAACGGAATCGTATCGTTTACTATGGGATTGTATTACTTATTTAGATGAAACGACAATTGAGAAGATAAAAGAGTGGGGCGGATTAGATGCGATTGCACTATCTCATCCGCATTATTATTCAACTCAAGTAGAATGGGCAGAGACATTCGATGTACCAATTTATATACATGAAGACGATAAAGAGTGGGTTATGCGCCCGAGTAGTCGTATTATTTATTGGTCTGGCGAGTCTTTACAATTAGCGGATGGAATAACTGTACATCGTCTCGGAGGACATTTTAGTGGTGGTTCTGTATTACATTGGAAAGAAGGAAATGATGGGAAAGGTATTTTACTAACAGGTGATATTATTCAAGTTGTAGCGGATCAGCAGTGGGTAAGCTTCATGTATAGCTATCCAAACTTAATTCCATTACCGGCGAGAAAAGTTGAGGAAATGGCGAATCGAGTAAAACCGTTACAATTTAATCGTCTATATAATGCTTTTCACCGAGTAGTAAAAGAAAATGCAAATGAGGCAGTTGAACGTTCTGCGGAAAGATATATTAAAGCGATAGAAGGAAAGCTATTTCATACGTAAAGGAGTGCTAGATTAATGAAAACGTTAGTATGCTTTGGTGATAGTATTACAGCTGATGAAATATTTTTCGATGGAACGCCGAGATTAACACCACGTTTGCAAGAGGTGTTTCCTAATTTGAAGGTAGTTAATGCGGGTGTTCCAGGGGATAATACATTTGATGCGTTAAAACGTATTGAAGAGGATGTATTATCATATAAACCAGACTTTGTAACAATTTTTCTAGGTACGAATGATGCAGTCTCTTTTGCTCAAGTGCCATTACAAGCATACAAAGAAAACTTAGAGAAGATTGTGGATCAGATTTCATCAGAAAAAGTACTACTCATTAGTCCTGCACCAGTTGATGAAGAAAGACAGTATAATAGAACAAACAAAATACTCCGTCAGTATGCAGAAGTAGTAGAGGAAGTGGCGAAAGAAACAGGAAGTCATTTTCTAAATTTGTATGCTGAAATGATTCAAGAATCGAATTATAAAAGCTTCGTAGAAGATGATGAAAAAGATGGATTACACTTTGGACCGGAAGGTTATGAGTATTTAGCGAAGTTAATTGGTGAAAAGTTAAAAGGGATTTTATAAAAAGCAAAGCGATATCGCTTTGCTTTTCACGGTTTCTTTTTAAAGGAATCAATCTAGAAATACTTGTTGCAATGCCTTCAGACCATCGGTGTAGATTCCATGAAACAGATTAATTGCCTCTTCATCACTAACCCCTACAGGAGTGAAATTACCAGACCACTCTACTAACGATGTGTTACTTTCAGTACCTTCTTTAACCTGGATCGTGGATTGATAATTAGTGACTGGGAATGGTGCATTCATAATTGAATACGTGTAGTAGCGCTCCTTATCATTGAATACTTCTAAGCGCTCTATAATCGTATCACCATCTGGATTAGCTAGATGACGTACACGACCGCCTTCAGTTACTTTACTGCTAGGTATATAAGGTAACCAGTCTGGAAGGGAGTTGAAACTTCCAATTAATTGCCATACTTGTTCAGGTGAAGCAAAAATTGTCATAGATGTAGTAGTATGTGCCATATCCATTACGCTCCTTTTATCTCGCTATTTGCGGGTAATAAGACTCTCACCTCAAAATTCAGCGAATATGAGGTGGGGAGTCGGTCTGCCCGTAAAATCCCCACTGATTAAAGTTTCACTTTATTTCACGTTGATTGGTAGTGGTGCATTAGGTGCTACTAGTTTTTGTTCGCGCATTTCTTCCCAGAATGCTGCTGGAATCACTGTGTTCAATGCAGCTTGGTCTTCTGCAATTCGTTCAGGTTTACTTGCACCAGGAACAACAGCAGCAACTGCTGGATTAGCTAGTGAAAATTGCAATGCAGCAGCCTTGATGCTGATTTCGTGACGGTCTGTAAGAGCTTTGATTTTCTCAACTTTTGCAATAATTTCTGGTGACGCTTTTTGGTATTCGAAGTGAGTACCTCCAGCAAGAACACCTGAGCTATATGGGCCGCCAACAACAATATCCATATTATGCTTTACAGCTGCAGGCATTACTCGTTGTAAGGCACGCTCGTGGTCTAATAATGAATAACGACCAGCTAACAAGGATATATTTGGCTTCGCTTCTTCCAAATCAAGCATAAGTTCAATTGATTCTACTTTGTTTACTCCAAGTCCCCAACCTTTAATGACTCCTTCTTCACGTAAACGTGTTAGCGTACGGAATGCTCCTGTTCGAGCCGTTTCAAATTGTGAAATCCACTCGTCGCCATAAAAGTCTTGTGCTAAATCATGAATAAAAACAAAGTCTAGATGATCTGTTTTTAAACGTTTCAAACTTTGCTCAATAGAGCGAAGGGTTGCATCTGCGCTATAGTCATTGATCATTTTATTTTTACGACCAAATTCGAAAAGTCCGCCTTTTTCACCTAAATCACGTGCAGATGGATCTTCAAGTTCATCCGAAATAGTTCGACCTACTTTTGTACTTAAAAAGTAATCATCCCGATTTCTTTTCGACAGTGCTTCACCAAGACGAATCTCTGCTAAGCCAGATCCATAAAGTGGAGCTGTATCAAAATAACGAACGCCATTTTCCCAAGCAGCATCCACTGTAGCGATTGCTTCTTCTTCTGGGATATTACGGTACATATTACCTAGTGGTGCTGTACCAAAACCAATTTTTTCTTGTAGTAAATTACTCATTAAAGATATCCTCCTAAAATTTATTTAAAAATTGATTAATCAGTGTGAATGGATGTGAAAATCAAAAACTGATCAAATCACATGTCATTTCATCGTCTGATAAAATGCATTATAAAAGTATTGAAACAGTTAAAAAAGTACGCACTTTAAAGTACGATGGGTACTTAAAGGTAACATAGGTAATTTCTAATACTGTATTGCTCACTCAACTCTTACATATGCTATTATGAAATGTATTTAACATAATAAAAAGTACGTACTTTAAAGTATTATAGATACTAAAAAGTAATTTAGGTACTTTTTAGTGCCGTACTACTCATTTACTGTTTACGTATGCTATTATGAAACATGTTTACCACAATAAAAAGTACGTACTTTAAGGTGCTATAGATACTTAAAAGTAACATTTAAAATTTTTAGCTTATTTGTCTTATAAAATTATTAAAGGAGATTTTTATATGAAGACATACAATATCCCTGTGGAGGCAACTTTAGAGGTTATCGGTGGAAAATGGAAAGTTGTTATCCTTTGTCATTTAAAGAAAGACAAAAAGAGAACGTGCGAATTAAAACAATTAATGTCTGGTGTTACACAAAAGATGTTAACACAACAATTACGTGAACTAGAAGAAGATGGTGTAATCCATAGAGAAGTGTATAACCAAGTACCACCAAAAGTAGAATATTCTTTAACTGATTACGGTCGTTCTTTAGATTCTATACTCGATTCCCTTTGTAATTGGGGAGAATACCATCTCGAGAAGAATGGGAACACGTCCATGCTTATTACAGCAGCCGAATAATAAAAAAGGAAAAAACGAACAGAAATATGTTCGTTTTTTCTTTTTGTTTTGCAATGTCTATAGAAGGAGATTTTATAAATGCGTTTTTAAGTGGCATAATTACTTTTCGGTAATATAGGTACTTTTTTGTACTGTAGGAACTAAAATGTGCCGTATAGAAAATTATTTAGTTTTACGCAACAATAGATAAGGAATTTATAAAAAAGGAGAGGAGATTGCGTGAAACAATATAATATACCTATAGAAGCAACTTTAGAAATAATCGGTGGGAAGTGGAAGGTCGTCATTTTATGTCACTTAACTAAAGGAACGAAGCGAACGAGCGAGTTACAACGGCTGATTCCTGAAATTTCTGTTAGAATGTTGACGCAGCAACTACGTGAGCTGGAAGAAGACGGTGTGATTACACGTAAAATTTACAAACAAATTCCCCCTCGAGTAGAATATTCCCTAACTGATTATGGGTGGTCTTTACAAAATGTATTAAATTTATTAACCGCATGGGGAGAACGATGCATAGATAGAAAAAACAATAAAGTTAAGTGAAATCTCTATATGTAATACTGAAAACACCACCTAATGACGAGGTGGTGTTTTTCAGTTAATAAACTACTAAACGACGGTGGGATTTCTCTTCTTCATTGTATTACTTCGCCAACTAATGGTGGGGCTACTAATGGTTGGATTGAAAAATATATATTCCCTGGTGGATATGTTCCTGCTGTTAACGAATTAATCACGAACATGACAAACGAACAATTTTTCATTGTTGATGTTGAAAGCTTACGTAGACATTACGGTAAAACATTACAGCATTGGGCTCGGAATTTTGAAAACGTACTGGAGGAAGTTCACAAAACGAAAGATGAGCGATTCATTCGTATGTGGCGCTTATATTTAAATGCATGTGCAGCTTCATTCTTTACAGGTAATATTGATTTACATCAATTTGTATTTACAAAAGGCGTTAATGATACAATTCCTATGACACGTTCTTATATGTATGAATAAGAGCATGTAATCTAATAGCTCTTTACTCATCAAGTTTAAATAAAATGATGGTAGGACATAAGTCCATAACTTAAAGTCGAGATAGAAATCAGAAAATGATTTTTATCTCGACTTTTTTATTTAATATTTTAGATGCTTTTCAGCATGTTGAAAATATAAATTGCTTTTGCGATTTCTCGTGGAATGGGATTTCTATAACTATAAGAGCTATGGAGAATAAAACTGAAAAAGTATGTAATGAAATGAGCATGTCAAAAGGTTAATTTAATATATAACTTTAAAAACAAAACTATATACTTTTGATTGTAAAAATATATAATAAATATAGGGGCGAAAATTTATGAGCAAGGAAGTTGAAGAACATGACATTAACAATGGGCTTTATTGGATTTGGAAAATCAGCGAACCGTTATCACCTACCTTATGTAAAAACACGTAAAAATATAAAAGTAAAAATGATTTTTGCACGCCAAATTAATGAAGAATTAGCGGCTCCATATGAGGAAAAAGGTGTTTACTTCACTACTGATTTGGACGAATTGTTGAATGACAAAGAAATTCAAGTGGTGACGATCTGCACGCCAGCGCATACGCACTACGAATTGGCGAAAAAAGTTATACTTGCTGAGAAATCAGTTATCGTTGAAAAACCATTTTGCGATACAGTTGAACATGCTAAAGAATTATTAGCTTTAGGCCGAGAAAAAGGTGTGGTAGTTATGCCTTACCAAAACCGCCGTTTTGATGGTGATTTCTTAGCTATGAAGCAAGTTGTTGAACAAGGATTCCTCGGTGATATTGTTGAGGTTGAATCACATATTGATTATTTCCGTCCTGGTTCAATCACTCACGAAGGTCCAAAAGAAGAAGGTTCATTTTACAGTTTAGGTATTCATACGATGGACCGCATGATTTCACTATTCGGCCGTTCGGATACGGTGACATACGATATTCGTAATAATGAAGTGGAAGGTGCGGTTGATAACTATTTCGATGTTGGTCTACATTACGGAAATCAACTGAAAATTAAATTGAAAACCAATCATGTTGTAGCGAAAGATTATCCACGCTTTATCGTTCATGGAACAAATGGATCATTTATTAAATACGGTGAAGATCAGCAGGA
This sequence comes from Bacillus sp. H1a, assembly GCF_000633475.1. Classification (NCBI taxonomy): domain Bacteria; kingdom Bacillati; phylum Bacillota; class Bacilli; order Caryophanales; family Bacillaceae; genus Bacillus; species Bacillus sp. H1a. The sequence goes on from NZ_AYMH01000031.1 coordinate 21,745, forward strand.
AAATGATCTGAAGGCGGGTATTATGCCTGAGAGTGCAGGATTTGGTGAAGATTCACCGATGTACTATGGAGTTGCTAAATATCGTAACGCAAACGGTGATTGGATTGAAAAACAAATTAAAACGCCGCTTGGTGATTACGGTCGTTTCTATGATGCAGCGTACGAAACAATCGTAAATGGTGCAACAAAACTTGTGAAAGACGAAGAAGCGATAACGAATATTGAAATCTTGGAAAACGGATTTGCTGTACCATCACCTTCAGTTTACAAACTTGAAGCTTTAAATTGGAACGAATAGAAGGTAGTTAAGTATAAAAGGAGGTAGGGAAGTGGCAAGTGGATCAACTCAAGTAAAATACCTCGGCATTTATCAAAAAATTAAACAGCAAATTTTAGACGGTGAATATAAAATCAACGAAAAAATTCCGAGTAGCCCCGTCCTTGCTGAAGCATTTGGCGTTTCAGCCCTTACTATAAAAAAAGCGCTGGATCTGTTAGTTAGAGACGGCTACATCATCCGCCGGCGCGGAAGCGGAACAGTGGTTCAAGATTGGCGTCAGCAGGAAAAGGCACGAATGATTCAAACCTTAACAGGTACAAAAGCCATTTACGGCAGTGAGGTAGAAAGTAAAATTATCGAGTTTACGATTGTCGGTGCCGATGAAATAATTGCTGAAAAATTAGGGGTTTCAGTCGGTGATTTCGTCTATAAAATCATCCGCCTCCGCATCATCCATAGTATTCCGACGATTATGGAGCATACATGGATGCCTATTTCGGTCATCCCAGGTGTTGAAGCTTCGGTTTTAGAGGTGTCGATATACTCGCACATTCAAAATAAACTTGGTCTAGAAGTGGGAACATCCGTTGTTAGGATCAAAGGAATTCGTCCAGATGATAGAGAAAAGCAGTTTATGAATTTAACAAATCAGGATTTCCTAATGCGAGTCGAACAAGTGGCCTACTTGACGGATGGACGAACATTCGAATATTCTTACGCCGATCATCTGCCAGAAACCTTTGAATTTGAAACAGTGATTACGGCAAAAAGTTATAAAGAGTCATAAAAAATGGTTGAGGCAAGTATTGTCTCAACCGTTTTTTTTTATGTCTTCATAGAATTTACACATATAGTAGGAACAGTTATTATTCATCGGCTGTAATAAGCATGGACGTGTTCCCGTTTTTTTCAAGATGAACTTCTCCCCAAGTGCAGAGGGAATCTAGTATTGCTCCTAAAGACCAACCATAATCAGTTAAAGAATACTCTACTTTCGGTGGTACTTGGTTATATACTTTTCTTTGGATTACATCGTCTTCTTCTAGTTCACGTAATTGCTGTGTTAGCATTTTTTGTGTAATACCAGGCATTAAACGTTTTAATTCACTCGTTCTTTTTGTTCCTTTCTTTAAATGACAAAGAATAACAACTTTCCACTTTCCACCAATAACTTCTAAAGTCGCCTCTACAGGAATATTGTATGTCTTCATAAAAAACCCTCCTTTGATGAATTTAGATTTCAGTTTTGGGGCTAAATACGTTTTGGTACTAAAAATATTCCTTTTTAGTACCTATACCACTTTAAAGTGCGTACTATTTATTGTGCTAAATATAGTTCATAATAACTCATATAAGAGGGAAGTGAGCAGAACTGTACTAGAAAGTTCATATGTTACTTTTTAGTACCTATAATACTTTAAAGTGCGTACTTTTTATTATGCTAAATATATTCCATAATAGCACATGTAAGCAAGAAATGAATAAAATGTACTTTAAAGTACATTTGGAATGGGTCCAATTGAGTTAGTTTGCATCAACTTTATGAGGAAAGTCACACAAAAGAAAACTATTTGTTATGTCGATAGAATAAATCCAACATTTAACAGTTGATTAATAGAACTGTAAAGTTTAAATTTACAGTATGGTTTTTGGAAGTGAATTGTGTGAGGTATAGGCATATTGCCACCGTCTGTAAAATGTAGTTACAGTAATTTTATTAAAGCATCATTTTAAAAAGAAATGGATAGTTAAGATAAATTAAATATTGCCGAATAAATAATATTACGTGAATTTGATTCTAAACTGTAATTTTTTTTAATACATTTCAATAACCCATACTTGAAATAATTGTGTATTTGATACAAAACATTAAAGGAGTGTTTAAAATATGGTAATTCTATATACGACAGCAAGCTGTGGTTCATGCCGAAAAGCAAAAGCATGGCTCGAGGAACATCAAATTGATTATATTGAAAAAAACATCGTATCAAATTCTATGACAGTCAATGAACTTAAATCGATTCTTCGTTTAACTGAAGATGGTGCTACTGAAATTATTTCAACTAGATCTAAAACTTTTCAGGAATTAAATATAAATATCGAGGCACTTTCGCTTAATGAATTTTATAAACTAATAATTGAGTATCCTCAAATGTTACGTCGGCCAATTATGCTTGACGAAAAAAGATTACAGATTGGTTTTAACGAGGAAGAAATTCGCAAATTTTTACCACGTAGCGTTCGGACATTTTTGAACATTGAATTGCAAAAATTGGCTAATTAATAAGTAATATTTTGTAAGGAAAAGTTTTTTTGAGAGGAGGAAACAGGAGATGATTGAAGTATTTGTTACAGTTAATTATAAAAATAGAAATTACCAAACAAATGTTATTGTGAGTAAAGATACGATATGGACAAAAATTAAACAGTTAGCAGAAGAACAAGTCAAGAAACAATGGAATCTTTAAATTTATTTTCAGACTTAAAAAGCATAAATGATAAAAGATAGTTCAAAAAGCTAAATGAAACTAATAGACATTGGTGAGCTCGTATAGAATATAATGGAATTTATTTCTTCAGGGTAAGAATTATATATATCTTAACGTTTGACAAACCTATCTGTAATATTTATAGTTACAGTATGTTGAAAAGTGATTAGCAATTTATATCGTAGGAGGAAGACCATGAACAGTGACTTTACCTTGGCCATTCACAGTTTAACTTATCTAGCTCTACAGCCAGATCGGATGTCAACAAGTAATGCTATTTCAGAAAGTGCAGGTGTTCACCCAGTACGCATTCGCAAAGTGCTAAGTTTGTTAAAAAAACATAAGTTTATACAATCAAAAGAGGGGATTGGTGGAGGATTTATTTTCGCTCAAGATTTAAGTGAAGTTAACCTTTGGCATATTTATCAAATAACCTCAGAAGGTGCTTTGCAACCTAAATGTCCAGAATCGAACGATCAGTGTATTGTAGGTTCGAATATGCGAAAAGTCCTTTTTACTATTTTCTTAGGCGCTGAAGAACATCTAGGTGAATATTTAAAGAACTATACAATGAAAGAAGTAGTTGATCTTATCAATCAAGAACGATAAACGGCTTAATTGTTATATAGCCGTGGAGTTCTAATGTCTAAATGTAATGAAAAACATTACAGTTTGATTTATTTTATATATCTTGTTTACTGTTATTTAAAAATGGAGAACTATTCTTATTGTTTTAATACTAAAATCATTTGTAAGAAGGTGAAAAAGTATGATGTCAAATAATAATCCTGTTTTAAAAGTAGGAGATTGGGTTCGAGGAATATCAGTAGAGGGTGAACTAATACTTGGTTACATTGAATCATTTGATAACGTAGGGGAAGTAGTTAAGGTTAATGTTGTTAAATGTGACAACAAAGACACAATAAGTAAAACAATGTCCTTTTTAAGTAAACACGTAAAAAAACTTCCTGAATCAAAGGCAATAAACAAGGAGCAAATCCTATTTCTTATAGATCTAGCATTATTAACAGGAGATGAAGAATGGTTTATCGGACTTTCTTCAAAATTAAACTCGATAAACGAGCTAGTTAATGGAGGAGTTTAAAAATTATTATAAATATAATTTCTTTCGGAATCTTTAGTTGTGATAAAATCAATTCTTTGGTTTTAAAAAGTTCCATTTTTTCGCGATTAGCGACAAAAAGCCACCTTTCACATAAGGTGGCTTTTTCGGTATTCATATGAGTAAAATATAGTATCTTTTCGCAAGGCCATTGTAATACTGCAAAAAATGCAAACACCTTGATTTATATTAATTAGTCACGTCTAAATGGACCTTTTGGAGTGATAAGCTCTAAATTAGTACCATCTGGATCACGGAAGTAGGCAACGCCTGTACCAAATCCAGATTTCAAGCCATCTTCTTCCTGGAAGACAATCGGCTCACCATCTGGTTGTACCCCAATTGCTTTTAGACGTTCCACAGCGGCATCAATATCTTCTACTTCAAAACAAAGATGCATCGCACTAATTTGATTATTTGAGTAAGATGCTTTATCTGATTTAGGGACAACATATTCTAGAATGTCGATATTCAAATTGTCTAAGTGAAGGTTTGCATACTTAATACGAGTATCTTCAAGTCCTTGGGTTTGCGCCATTCTTTTTCCGCCGATTTCATCGATGTTCGATACTTTTTTACCTGTTAACGCTTCATAAAAAACGATAGATTTTTCTAAATTACTTACGGTAATTCCGACGTGATTTACTTGTGAGAAGCCTGCTGTGTTTTCACTCATCTTTGTTGCCTCCTATTTTTTGATAGCATAATTGTAAAAGTTATAAAAATAGATTTCCAATGATAATATGACAAACGATGTTCCTTTAAAAATGTATTCTTTTCATCAACGTTTTACTGTAATTAAAATGAGCCTTTAATAGTAGTTCTATTCTAAGTCTTTTGTAACAAGACAGGAAAGAGTTTGTGCATTTATGTAAATGTATCGTGAATGAATGTTTTTATTATGAATAAAGAAAAGGAAAATATAAAAGTTGTTTTTCGGCCAGAAAAGAATCTAATACCTACTAGGTTCTTTTTGTTTCACTTGATAAAAAACTTTGATGAAATTGGATTACAACCATTGAGCAAAAGAGTTAATTATTGAAAATATTATTCTTTAGTACATACATTTTTAATATGTTAAATATATTTCATAATAGTCTCTGTAAGAGGAGGATAAGTAGAAAAGTACTTTAAAGTACCTATAGCACTTTAAAGTGCGTACTTTTTATAACATTGAATATCATTCATAATAGCACCTGTAAGAAGAAAGTAAGCTTTACGGTATTAGTTACTCGATGTTACAGCAGTTTATTTAGATTCAGAATAATTGAAAGTTAATACTTTAGAACGCGATAATTCCCCAAAATGCTAATATGGCATAAAACGATTATGGAGGTTGAAGATATGAGCACTTCAAAGTTGAGTGAAATAAGTAAACAAATTTTAATAGAGGAGGAAACACTTCAATTTTCTTCTTTTACAAATGAAGATGCTTTGCAACTAGGTTTATTTATCGTTGAAACAGCAAAGCAAGAGGGGAAATTGATTGCTGTTGATATAACCAAAAATGGTGTGCAATTATTTCATTTCAAGATGACAGGGACAACTGAGGAAAATACGAAATGGATTGAGCGTAAAAAACGGGTCGTTTCCCTGCATAATCATAGCTCGTATTATATGCAGATACAAAGTGAAATAACTGGAATTCCATATAATGAAAAATATCTTTTAGATGCTTCAGAATACGCTGCGTTTGGGGGATGCTTTCCTATCCAAATAAAAAACGTGGGGGTTATCGGAATGGTTACAGTCTCAGGATTACCACCAGAAGAAGATCATGAATTGGTTATAAGAGCAGTTAAAAACCATTTAAACCAGTAGTTGTAGTTAGTGAGTAGATAATCAATTTTAGGGGGGCAATACTATGCCATTAATCGAGCTAAATACTTGGCCGACCATGTCAACAGAAGAAAAACAGGAATTCATTTATGCAGTAACTGAACTTACAACAAAATTATTAAAGATTGTCCCTGACAAAATTCAAGTGTTGATAACGGAACTTGAGAAAGAAAATTGGGGAAAAGCTGGGGCTGTAGCAAGTGATGCTACCTTTGCTGAGAAAAGTAGAGTGTCCAATTGGGAGACAAAAGAGTCTTACTATACACTGGATAGTACCGTTGATGGAATGGGTATTATCAAGATTGATATATGGAATACATTTGATCAAGATACAAAGGATAAGTGGGTAAAAGAGCTTACACAACTAACATCTAAATATACTCATGCACCTTTGGATAAAGTCCTTATTCTTATTCGCGAAATGATTCCAGGAAACTGGGGACAAAGTGGTATAACGGGGGCCGATAAAGATTTCCTTTCCAAAAGTCGTACATTTTAATCGTTAAATAAAAAAGGCAAAAATGAACATATTCCTGTTCGTTTTTGCCTTTTTTATTATTGGTCTGCGGTAATGAGCATGGATGTATTTCCAGCCTGTTCGAGATGACATTCTCCAAAAGTACAATGAGAATCTAATATGGGCTCTAAAGATCAATTGTAATCAGTTAAAGAATATTCTATTTTCGCTTGTTCGTTTGTTTTCCTTTTGTTAAGTAACAAAGGAGAACAAACTTACATTTTCAAGAGATACTATCTAACGTTGCCTCTATAGGAAGATTGTATTTCCACATATGAAACCTTCCTTTGGTGAATGCAGATTTCAGTTTTTGAACAAAATAAGCTAGACTGTGCAAATGTTACTTTTTAGTACCTATAGTACTTTAAAGTACGTACTTTTTATTATGTTGAATATCATTCATAATAGCACATGTAAGAACGAAACAAGCCTTACGATACTAGTTAACTATGTTATTTTTTAGTATCTATAATACTTTAAAGTTTGTACTATTCATTATATTAAATATATTTCATAATAGTACATGTAAGAGAAAAGCGAAAAGTACGGTACTAAAAAGTACCTATAGTACTTCGAAGTGCGTTCTTTAAAAAAAGAATGAAACCATTCATAATAGTGTTTGTAGAGATTAAATATATTTTTTAGAAGATAAAAAGGCGTTTTTATCGCACTATTATGATAGGAATTATAGGGGATAGGGGAAACTCAATTGAATTCATATACAGTATCTTCTTCAGCAACTCAAACAAATAGAAGAAGTATGCTTGCGTTATTAGCGCTAGCAATTAGTGCATTCGGGATTGGGACAACTGAATTTGTAAGTGTCGGTTTATTACCATCCATTTCAGAAGATTTAAATGTCTCGGTTAGAACAGCTGGTTTAACTGTTTCTTTATATGCGTTAGGAGTAGCGTTTGGTGCTCCAGTATTAACGTCGTTAACAGCTAATATGTCGCGAAAAACGTTATTAATGTGGATTATGATTATTTTCATTATTGGTAATGGAATCGCAGCGGTAGCAACAAGCTTCACTGTATTACTTATTGCGAGAATTGTGTCTGCGCTTTCGCATGGTGTGTTTATGTCAATTGGCTCAACGATCGCTGCGGCACTTGTACCAGAGGATAAACGTGCTAGCGCAATTGCCATTATGTTTACTGGAGTAACAGTAGCAACTATTACAGGTGCACCAATTGGAACGTTTATTGGTCAACAATTTGGCTGGAGAACATCATTTTTGGCAATTGTGGTAATTGGAATCATTGTCTTAATCGCAAATAGTATTCTAATTCCTTCTAATATGAAAAAAGGTACGTCTGTATCATTTCGTGATCAATTTAAACTGATTACGAACGGAAGACTATTACTTGTATTCATTATTACCGCATTAGGATATGGGGGAACATTCGTAACATTTACGTATTTATCTCCGTTATTACAAGAGGTAACAGGGTTTAAAGCAAATACGGTTACTATCATTTTGTTAGTGTATGGAATCGCAATCGCGATAGGGAATGTAATTGGCGGGAAATTATCGAACCATAATCCAATTCGAGCGCTATTTTACATGTTCTTTATTCAAGCGATTATATTATTTGTTTTAACATTTACAGCGCCATTTAAAGTTGCTGGGTTAATCACAATTATTTTTATGGGACTATTCGCATTTATGAATGTTCCGGGGCTACAAGTATATGTCGTAATGTTAGCTGAACGATTTGTACCGAGTGCTGTCGATGTTGCATCGGCAATTAATATTGCGGCGTTTAATGCTGGGATTGCTCTTGGTGCTTATTTAGGTGGTCTTGTAACGAACTCGTTAGGGTTAATTCATACAGCTTGGGTAGGTGGCATTATGGTAGTAGGAGCTGTTATTTTAACAGCGTGGAGTATGGCATTAGAAAAACGAGATCAAGTAAAATAAAAGGAGAGAAAATAAAATGAAAAATTTACAAAGTAAAACAACATTGCATAACGGTGTAGAAATGCCTTGGTTCGGTTTAGGTGTATTTAAAGTAGAAGAGGGACCAGAACTTGTAGAAGCTGTAAAAGCAGCGATTAAAGCAGGATACCGCAGCATCGATACAGCTGCGATTTATGGAAATGAAAAAGCAGTAGGTGAAGGGATCCGTGCAGGAATCGAAGCAGCTGGGATTTCAAGAGAAGAATTATTTATCACTTCAAAAGTATGGAACGCAGATCAAGGATATGAAGCAACACTTGCTGCATATGAAGAGAGCTTAAAAAAATTAGAGCTAGATTATTTAGATCTATATCTTGTTCACTGGCCTGTTGAAGGGAAATATAAAGATACGTGGAGAGCATTAGAGACACTTTATAAAGAAGAGCGTGTACGTGCAATTGGTGTAAGTAACTTCCAAATCCATCACCTGAAGGATGTAATGGAAGGTGCAGAAATTAAACCGATGATTAATCAAGTCGAATATCATCCGCGTTTAACGCAAAAAGAACTACAAGCTTTCTGTAAAGAGCAAGGTATTCAACTGGAAGCATGGTCACCGCTTATGCAAGGTCAATTATTAAATAACGAAACATTACAAGAAATTGCTAATAAATATGGTAAGACAACAGCTCAAGTTATTTTGCGATGGGATCTGCAAAATGGAGTGATCACAATTCCAAAATCAACGAAAGAACACCGCATTATTGCAAATGCTGATGTATTTAATTTTGAATTAACAAAAGAAGATATGGAAAAAATCGATGCGTTAAACGAAAACCACCGCGTTGGTCCAGATCCTGATAACTTCGATTTCTAATAAAAATGAGAAAAAAGAGTGCAAAAGTTGCACTCTTTTTTTATATTTTCTATTCAAGAAAGTGTTTCTATTTATTTGAATATCGTTTATATCATAACTTTTAAATTGCGTTACGCTATCTAGAGAATTGATTCTAAAACAGAATGAATGGGGACAGTATAAAGTTTGACATATAATAATGCATTCTATAATATATGTGCTATAGCACGTATATTTCGAGTTATTTGGAGGTGGCATATGGACCTATATGATTTAACAGGATATCTTGTTCATCGCACTGATGTGAAGTTAACAAATTATTTCATGAAACAATTAAAGCCTTATGGTGTTACTCCGGAACAATGGAGTCTTATTAGTATTCTTGATAGTCAAAGAGGTATGACCCAAAAGGATCTAGCCCAAACAATTGATAAAGATCATAGTACGATTGTAAGGATGATACATTCCATGGAAAGAAAAGGGTTTGTCGTGAAGAATTTTAATGAACAAGATAAACGTTCACATTACATTTTTTTGACTGAAAAGGGTGAAGAGATAAAAAAAGATATTTTACCTGTAGTTAAAAATGCTAACGATTTTGTAACAAGTAGTTTAACTAACGAAGAGGTTCAACAGTTAAAGGTATTGTTAAATAAATTATATAATGTAAGTTATTAGTCAGATATTCCTTATAAAATAATTTTATAAGGAATAAAATCTGCCATTTATGTGCTATAGCACATAAATGTCATCTCTTAACTTGTAACGTCCAAAATCTAAATAATACAGTAGATATATTATGAAACGAGGAGATTTTAGTTATGGAAAAATTCATATTAGCGTTTGATAGAGAACTTGTAATTGCAGAAAAAAAAGACTCAACATGGAGCGTTCACTCGCAGTTTGTAGGTGCTAATCCAGTTGCGTTAGCTTCTGATCCAAGCGATCCAGAAAGAATGTATTGTGGTACTTTTGATAGAGGATTATGGAGAAGTATAGATGGAGGAAGTTCATGGGAAGCAATTGGTACGTTACCTTCTTTTGGTGAAGTGTTTCCAGCTAATACTATTAATATGAGATCTATTACAGCAGTTTCTGTATCTCCATCGAAGGGTGATGACGGTAACGGGATAGTATATGTAGGAACTGAACCAAGTGCAATGTTTGTATCCAAGAATGGAGGAGACAGTTTTGAGTTACTAACCGATTATCGACAAATGCCATCGTATTCATCGTGGTTCTTTCCTCAAAGAACATATACACACCATGTAAAACATATTGAAATTGATGCTACTAATCCACAAACCATTTATACGACTATTGAGGTAGGGGGATTAATCAAAAGTGTAGATGGCGGTATTACATGGACTGAGGAAAAAGAGGGGAACTATCCTCAAGATATCCACGTTCTTAAATCGCATCACAATGCGCCAAATCGTTTATACGGGGTTTTAGGGGATTCATTCTTGAAGGAACCAGGTCAAGAGTATGCGGAGAGTTGTGATGGAGGTAAGACTTGGAGCTATATTTGTAGTGGGTTAAAGCATCATTACGCATATCAAATGGCGGTTAACTCAACTGATCCAGAAAATATTATTATTGCGACATCTTCAAATCCACACGTAGCGCATGATTACAATAATGGAAATTGTGAATCATTTATTTATAGAAAAGAAAAAAAACAGTCTTGGACAGAAATGAGTTCAGGTTTACCAGCTCCTAAAGGCACAATCATACCAGTTTTAAAGGCAATAAACGACGGAACGTTCTATCTGTTTAGCAATAAAGGGGTTTATCAGTCATTAGATGGCGGTTCAAATTGGACATCATTAGAGATTCCTTGGGAGAAAAGATTTATGGAACAACATCCTTATGAGATGTTAATTATTAAATAATCGGCGGGAATAGTTTTTACTATTATTCATTAGAAATGTTTAGTTAAATTTAAATGTTAATATCTTTTATTGAAGGTATTCCGAATCCAGATGAAATTTGATGATCAAAGTAGCTACAGTTCATATTTGTGTAAATATGAAACAAGCAGGATACATTAATAGAGAATGGATAAAATAGTACCAAACGATGACTAGATTTTATCAATGATGTTATAAGACTTAGATTTAGAATGATTAACAATTGGTGCTAGGGAGTCTAATGATTAAAAAATTCAAATCATATTATCTTCGAGATATATTATTTTGAAGGATATTAGAACTTAGGAGGAGATAAAGTTATGACAAAAGATTTTTATACTGCACTGAAAGAAAGACGTACTTACTATGGGATTAATAAAGAGGTACAAGTATCAGATGAAAGAATTAAAGAAATCGTGGAGTTTGCTGTGAAATATACTCCATCAGCTTTCAATTCTCAAACTGCGCGATTAGTTGTATTATTTGGTGAAGCTCATAATAAATTATGGGATATTACAACTGAAACATTAAGAAAAGTAGTTGGAGATAGGGATTTCTCAGGAACGCAACAAAAAATGGATTCCTTTAAAGCTGGTTATGGAACAGTACTATTCTTTGAAGATGAAGCTGTAGTTAAATCACTTCAAGAAAAATTTGCTGCATATGCTGAAAACTTCCCGATTTGGTCAAACCAAGCATCAGGTATGCACCAATTAGTTGTGTGGACGGCATTAGAAGCAGAGGGATTAGGAGCATCTTTACAACACTATAATCCATTAATTGACGATGAAGTGAAAAAAGAATGGGATATCCCTGCTAATTGGAAACTTATTGCACAAATACCATTTGGTAATCAAACAGCTGAACCAGGTGAAAAAGAATTCCAACCGCTTGAAGAGCGTGTGAAATTTCATAAGTAATATTCTAATTTAATAATCTAAATGTGGTTTGAAAATAAAGCTTCTAGTTACAACAGATGTATTCGCCCTTTTTAGTAATGGGGGATATATTTGTCATTGGTGAAATTCGCTAAAAAGACTATTGTATTTTCTAAAAGAACAAGGCGATCATTTTTGATCGCCTTGTTTAACATTTGTACAATTTATAATGCAAATATTTATTAGCCCGTAAGGTTAATAATCTAAATTCTTAAACTAGCAATAAAGGAGTTTTTAGCACTCTGTTACTTACAAACACGGATTAATTTTTATTATCGAGTCATTGTTACCAAACGTTTTTCAACACTATTTTTCCTATTGCTTCATTCGACTCCATATACTCATGTGCTTGTGCAACTTCATCAAACGTAAAAGTTTTAGAGTCTAGCAATGGTCGAAGTTTTCCTTCTTCTACCATTTGAGTAAGTTTAGTTAAAATCTCCCCGCAAGCGTCACGTTTATCTTTATGTAATATTTTTAACGCCATAAAAGTAACGTGCAGAGAGAGTCCTTTTGCGTGTAAAGAAGAGAGATCATGGGTTGAACGAGCTGCAATAGTTACGACAGTTCCATTGACCGCGGCAGCTTCAAAAGAATTATCGAGATTCTTGCCACCTACCGTATCAAATATAACTTCAAATCCGTTTCCATTCGTATGTTTTTGTACATATTCTTGAACAGATTCTTCTTTATAATTAATAGCTATGTCGGCTCCTAGATGATGCGCTATTTCAATTTTGTTCTGCTGAGAAGCTGTTGTAAAAACTTTAGCACCTGCCCATTTAGCCAGTTGAATGGCTACGTGTCCTACGCCACCAGTAGCTCCATGAATGAGGACATTTTGACCAGGTTTAATATTTGCACGATCAAATAAAGATTCCCAAGCCGTAATTGCAACTAATGGTAGAGCAGCTGCTTCTTCCATTGTTAAATTTTTAGGTTTGTGAGCAATTAATCGAATATCAGCAAGCATAAACTCTGCAAGTGCACCACCAGTAGTTCCTTTAAAACCTCCGGCACACCCATATACTTCATCGCCAAGTTTGAATTTCGAAACACCTTCGCCTACTTCTATCACAATACCTGCTACATCCCCGTGCAATATAGCTGGAAATTCAGGAGCAACTGATGAAACAGCGCCACTGCGTATTTTCGTATCGATTGGATTTACACTTGTCGCTTTTACATGGATTAGAACATGTCCTGGTAAAAGTATCGGTTTTGAAAACTCTTCTAATTGAAATACAGATGAATCCCCAAAAGAATGGATGATTTGTGCTTTCATTGTTTATTACCTCCTGTTCGTGGTTATAGCATAGCAAAGTACAAAAAATAAGTATAATATTATGAATTTGGCTAGTGAGAATTTCATATATTCTTGTATTTTATTTAAGGGCATTTGTGTTCTCTTAAGATGATTAATGAAAAGTATTCGATCTATATCTAATTGAACATATTGCCTATTATTATTCTCATTTCTTTTAGCTGGGGGAAGAAGGCTGATTTTTTCGTAGTACCGGATTGTGTCTGGACTTAATCCTGTTTTTTTGCAACATCTGATATTGTGAATATATAGTTCATTTGTAATTACTCTCCTTTCACTACAAGTGTATTGCTTGGAGTTAACTCCAAGTCAATCATTTTTTTGAGGAGTTTATATAAAGAGAAGAGGTTTGCGTGAAATAGTGTAACGTACCTGCAGAAGCAACTTTAGACGTTGTTGAAGGAAGGGAGGTCGTCATTTCATGCAGCATGATTTATTGATTACATTTATAATCAGGTATTTGGTATAGGTACTTTTAAGTGCCTACATCACTTTAAAGTACGTACTGTTATTAATGTTATGACCGTTTTATAATGACATTCGTAGCACAAAGTTATAACGATTACGTTTTAGGTATTACGATTACAATCGTATTTTATTTAGACAAAACTGCAACAAATTTTTAGGGCTGTGGTGTACAGGATTAACTATGAATTTTGAGAAGAAAAACCAAAAATAAAGAAAATTATAGATTTATATTAATGAAAGAAAGTGAGTGAAACACATGGAAAAGTTTGCGAATCATTTTGGATATAATCGTATGTTTGCGAAAGAACGACTTACATTAGGAGTTCACATTCCTATTGAAAATTATCAGTTTCATGCACCAACAATGGAAAAACAAGTAGAATTGGTACAAAAAGCGGAACAATATGGTTTTACAGGCGTATGGCTTCGCGATGTTTTGCTGCAAGACCCTGACTTTGGCGATCCTGCAACAGGTCAAATTTACGATATGATGATTTATTTGACGTATTTAGCAAGCCAAACAGAGAAAATTGCATTTGGAACGTCGGCAACTGTATTGTCACTTCGCCATCCACTTCGTGTGGCGAAAGAAATTGCTACATTGGATCAACTATTTCCAGAAAGAATTATGCTCGGCGTTTCATCCGGTGACCGACGTGCTGATTTTAAGGCGTTAGGTGTTAGTCATGAAACACGAGGCGAAAAGTTTAGAGAAGCGTTTGCTTACTTGGAAGACATTTTGTATAAAAACTTCCCATCTATCGAGTCGAATCTAGGAGAAGTGCATGGGGCAAATTTAGTTCCAAAACCGTCTAAACGTGTTCCAACCTTTATCACAGGTTTTAGTCAGCAAACGATGGAATGGTTTGCTGAACATGGTGATGGATGGATGTATTATCCACGTAGTCCAGTACATCAGGCTGCAGCAATTGGACAATGGCGAGAGCTAGTAGAGGACTATCATTCAGATGTATTTAAACCATTTATACAGCCAATGCATTTAGACTTGTCTGAAGATCCAAATGAACGTCCTACACCAATACGTTTAGGCTACCGTACAGGGCGTAAGGCGCTAATTGAATTACTAGATTTATACCGAAGTATCGGTGTTAATCACTTGTTCCTTGCTCTATTTGATGGTAAACGCCCGGCTAATGAAGTGTTGGATGAGCTAGGGGAAGAAGTACTTCCTCATTTCCCTGCATTGTAAAGGAGTGGAAAGAATGAAAGCAATAGGACTTATGCAATATGGAGATGAAAGTGTACTACAAGAGATGGAAATGCAAACACCTCTATTAGGAGACAACGATGTACTGATTGAAGTATATGCAGCTGGTGTAAATCCCGTGGATTGGAAAATACGTGAAGGTTTACTTCAAGACGTAATTTCTTATGACTTCCCGCTCGTTTTAGGATGGGACGTTGCCGGTAAAGTTATTGCCATAGGGCCAAACGTAACAGCATTTAAAGTGGGTGATGAAGTATATAGTCGTCCGGAAATTGAACGAAATGGCACTTATGCAGAGTACGTGGCAGTCGATGAGAAGTATGTAGCGAAAAAACCGAGAAATCTATCCTTTGAAGAGGCGGCATCAATCCCTCTTGTAGGATTGACAAGTTGGCAAAGCTTAGTGAAATTCGCCAATATTCAAAAGGATAATAAGGTCATAATTCATGCGGGATCCGGAGGAATTGGCACGTTTGCTATTCAGTTGGCAAAAAGCTTCGGTGCACATGTTGCAACTACAACTAGTACAAAAAATATACAGTTTGTAAAGGAGCTAGGCGCTGATACTACCATCGATTACAGAACAGAAGACTTTTCTCTGCTTCTGCATAATTACAATATTGTATTTGATGTATTAGGTGAAGATGTACTAAGGGACAGTTATAAAGTACTTGCACCAAATGGAAAGTTAGCGTCCATTTATGGTCCAAAGGGTATAGAAATCCCGCAAACTGAAATATCTATAGAGAAAAATATTCAGACTGATCATATATTTACTGAACCTAACGGATATGAACTTTCTCTTATAACAGAATTAATTGAGAGTGGGAAGATTAAGCCTGTTGTAACGCATGTGTTGCCTTTACATGTAGAAGGTGCAAAAGAAGCACACCGCTTAAGTGAGTCAGAACGTGTTCTTGGCAAAATTGTATTAAAGAAACATTGGTAAAGTATGAGATTTTAGAGACAGTATTGTGCTAAGTAGCGACTGAGCTTATATATTCTTTTCTAGAAATTGTTTTAAAAAGGAGATAGCAAATGGATTCAATGACATTTCTTTTATTCGGAGCGACAGGGGATTTAGCGAAACGTAAAATTTACCCTGCTTTATACAACCTATTTAGTAATCAAAATATACCGCAATCTTTTTCTATTATTGGTATTGGCAGAAGGGCAATGTCAGATGTGGAATTTCAAACAAGAGTAGAACAATCCCTTGCTACATTTTCTAGACGATCTACTGATGATCAGTCAGGAGTAAAAGAATTTATTAGCGCATTTCGTTATTGTCAATTAGATGCAGCGAATACAGATGGCTATCGAGATTTATTGGGGCTTGTAAAGCGACGTGAAACAGAATTAAACATTCCTGAAAACCGCATGTTTTACCTATCTGTTGCACCAGAGCTTTTTGATGTGATTGCTTTAAATATTAAGGAGAGTGGATTGTGGACTACAAAAGGATTGAAACGTCTTATTATCGAGAAGCCGTTTAGTCATAATTTTAAATCCACTTGCGAGTTAAATGCAAAGCTAAGTAAAGGTTTTGACGAAGCTGATATTTATTGTATTGATCATTATCTTTAAAAATGAATGGATATATTATAGAAATACGCAAAAAAGCATTCTTTATATAGATTTGTATTCAAGATTTTGCGAGTGATGAAGTTAATATGGGTACATCATTTAATAAATAGACAAAAACTGAAAAATATTATGAATTTAAAAATCTTTAATTCGAGATATTTTCCTTGACGATAATAATTTATGTAGTTAATATACTAGGCGTAAGGTTATTTAATAACAAAAAGTAATTAAATATATATTATTAAGTTCAATTCGATAAATAAGTAAGTTGTGATAGAAATGCTTTGAATTGCCACTATTAATATTGGGGACAATTAGAAAGCGAAAAGTATAAAAAGAATTGGAATTTGATAACTCTTTATTTTTTTGTAAAAACATGAAGTTAGAAGATAAGAAGAAGCAAGAATGAATCAACAAGAGTATTAGCTTCTGTACAATTCATTTTTAATATATTGACAATGATTATACACCACGAGGGGGACTGAAATTGGAATCAATGACCTTTGTTTTATTTGGAGCGACAGGGGACTTAGCTAAAAGAAAAATTTACCCCGCACTATATAACTTATATAGAGATCAAAAGCTTCCAAAGCAAATATCCGTTATCGGGCTTGGGAGACGTCAAGTATCTCATGTAGATTTTCAAGAAAGAATAAAAGAATCAATAGAGACGTTTTCCCGTCATAGGGAAGAAGGTACTCCAGAACTTGAAGGTTTTTTAGATAATTTTCGCTATTGTCCATTAGATGTGAGTAAGCCGGAAGACTATGAGAGGTTATTACAAGTAGTTCGTGAAAGGGAAGAAGAACTAAATATAAAAGGTAATAGAATGTTTTATCTTTCAGTTGCACCTGATTTTTTCGAGACAATTGCTTTAAATATTAAGGAAAGCGGACTTGATAGAACGGATGGATGGAAACGCCTGATGATTGAGAAACCGTTTGGACACGACCTCAAATCTGCTCGTGAGCTTAATGATAAGCTGAGTCGAACGTTTGAAGAAGATGAGATATACCGTATTGATCATTATTTAGGTAAGCCGATGATTCAAAACCTTGAGGCACTAGAATTTGCAAATCCTGTTCTCCAATCGATTTGGAACAAAGAACATATAGCGAATGTACAAATCACAGCTAGTGAAACGGTTGGGGTTGAAGAAAGAGCCGGATATTATGATCAGGCGGGAGCAATTCGTGATATGGTTCAAAATCATATATTACAAATATTAATGATGACTGCAATGAATCTGCCGGAAAAGATTAGTGCATCTGAAATTCGAGAGGAAAAACGAAAGGTAATGGAGGCGCTTCGTAAAGTGAAAAAAGAAGACGTTCAGAACCATATCGTACGCGGACAATACGTTTCAGGAGAAATAAATGGTCAACAAGTTGTAGCATATAAAGAGGAACCAGGAGTAAATCCTTCTTCTAACACAGACACATTTGTTGCCGCTCGCTTATGGATCGATAATCCATTTTGGACTGGCGTTCCCTTTTATATACGAACAGGTAAAAGAATGAAAGAAAAGTCTACTCGTATTGTAATCGAATTTAAAAATACGTTAAAACAGCAATATCAAGATAATAATCCAAAGGCAGAGCCTAACTTATTAATAATTGAAATTAGCCCAGGTGAGAATGTTTCACTACAGTTAAATAGTAAAAATCCATTGAAAAATGGAGAGATTGAACCGATTCGTATTAATTTTACATGCGAGCAAGTTGAATTGGGGGTACCTGAAGCTTATGAAAGACTCATCCATGATGCTGTGAGTGGAGATTCTACATTCTTTGCGCATTGGAAAGAAGTTGAATTGTCATGGGAATGGGTACAGCCAATTCTTGAAGCATTCGAGGAAAACTTATTGCCGCTTCATGAATATCAGTCTGGTTCATATGGTCCAGATGCGGCTAATGAACTATTACAAGAAAGTGAATTTAAATGGTGGTTAGATCAAAAAACGGAAAAATAAGCACATTCTGAAATGAAGGTATTTAGGGGGACAATTACTATGGCACAAAACATGAATCAATTAGCAGTTAATACACTTCGTACTTTATCGATTGATGCTATTAACGAGGCAAATTCAGGTCATCCAGGTCTTCCGATGGGAGCAGCACCAATGGCTTATGCATTATGGGCGAATCATTTAAATTACAATCCTAATAATCCAGAATGGTTTAACCGTGATCGTTTCGTTTTATCAGCAGGACATGGATCTAGTCTATTATATAGCCTACTTCATTTAGCTGGGTATGACGTTTCAATTGATGACTTAAAAAAATTCAGAAAGTTAAATAGTAAAACACCAGGACATCCTGAGTTTGGTCATACTCCTGGAGTTGAAGCGACTACAGGCCCATTAGGACAAGGGATTGCCAATGCTGTAGGAATGGCAATGGCGGAAGCTCATTTAGCAGCGAAGTTTAATAAGGATGGTCACTCTATTATAGATCACAATACGTACGCTTTAGTTGGAGATGGTGACTTAATGGAGGGTGTCTCTTATGAAGCGATGTCAATAGCAGGACATATGAAACTTGGTAAGTTAATTGTACTGTATGATTCAAATGAAATTTCACTTGATGGTGAATTAAACATTGCTTTCTCTGAAGATATTCAGAAAAGGGTAGAATCTGCACAATGGCAGTATGTAAGAGTTGAAGATGGGAACGATGTTGAGGCTATTACAAGAGCCATTAAATTAGCGAAAGACAATACGGACCAACCTACCCTTATAGAAATTAGAACAATTATAGGTTATGGAAGTCCAAAAGTTGCTGGAACAAACAAAGCACATGGTAATCCGCTTGGAGTAGAAGAGGCGACAGCGACAAAACAAGTGTATGGTTGGAATTATGAGGGAAATTTCTTTGTACCTGAAGAAGTTAAAGCTCATTTTAATGAACTTAAACAAAAAGGTATTGAAAAAGACAACGACTGGAATGAGCAGTTCAAGTTATATAGAGAAGCGAATCCTGCACTAGCAGATGAATTAGAAAAAGCGATTACAGGTGAGGTTTTAATCGAAGCGAATGACATTCTATCCTTTGATACTGATAAAGCTATTTCAACTCGTGTTGCAAGTGGAGAAGCTATTAATCATTATGTGAAATCGATACCTTCTATTTTTGGTGGAAGTGCAGATCTTTCGCATTCTACTATGACAGATATAAAAGGTGAAGCAGTGTATGCAGTAGAATCGTTTGCTGGCCGAAATGTATACTTCGGTGTACGTGAGCATGCAATGGGAGCGGCAGCTAATGGGATGGCACTTCATGGAGGAGTAAAACCTTTCGTAAGTACATTCTTTGTATTTAATGATTATCTTCGTCCATCAATTCGACTTGCTGCATTGCAAAAGCTACCTGTTACTTATGTATTTACACATGATTCGATTGCTGTGGGAGAAGATGGTCCAACGCATGAACCAATTGAACACTTGGCAGCTCTTCGGGCAATTCCTTGTCTAACAGTTATTCGTCCGTCAGATGCAAATGAAACAGCGAGTGCTTGGGCTTATGCTTTACAACAAACGGATGGTCCCGTGGCTTTAGTACTTAGCCGTCAAAATTTACCGGTGTTTGATGAAATGAAAGCGAACATAGAGAACCTCTCTAAAGGAGCTTATGTATTAACGCAAACAAATGAAAATCCGGATGTGATTTTAATTGCGACAGGTTCTGAAGTATCCTTGGCTGTTAGTGCGAAAGCGAAATTAGAAGAAGAACATGTTTCTGTTCGTATCGTTGCAATGCCGAGCTGGGCGTTGTTCGATCGTCAATCGAAAGAATATAAAGAATCAGTTCTTCCGTCTTCTGTAACAAAACGAGTATCTCTTGAGATGGGTGTATCTCTCGGCTGGGAGCGTTATGTAGGACAGGAAGGGAAAATATTATCGATTGAAACATTTGGAGCTTCAGGAACTGGAGCTGAAGTCATGAATCTATTTGGATTTACGACAGAAAATGTTGTTCAAATTATACAAAATGTATTGAAATCTTAAGCTATGACTGTGAATACCTTTCTGGACATATCAACTTATAAGTGCTGAAAATGATATGTCAAAAAGGTATTCAAGATTGTAGTGATATGGATTTTTAATAAAAGGTGATTTAAGGAGGAACTATATTATGCAAGTAGGATTAATTGGTTTAGGTAAAATGGGATTGAATTTAGGGAAAAATTTAATTGATCATAAACATCAAGTGGCAGCATTCGATTTAAATACGAGTGCAGTGGAAGAAATGAAAGAGTATGGGGCTACAGGTGTATCTAGTTTAAATGAACTTGTTCAGTCATTAGAATCACCAAGAATTCTTTGGGTTATGGTTCCGCACGCTGTTGTTGATTCTGTTATTAATGAGGTTACACCGCTGTTATCAAAAGGAGATATATTAATTGAAGCTGGTAATTCACATTATAAAGAGTCTATCCGCCGATATGAGCAATTAAAGACAGAGGGTATTCACTTTATGGATGCAGGAACTTCTGGCGGAATGGAAGGCGCTCGTAATGGTGCTTGTTACATGATCGGAGGAGATCAAGAAGCTTGGGAAATCGTTGAACCTATTTTCCTCGATACAGCTGTAGAAAATGGATACTTATATGCTGGAAAAGCTGGTAGTGGTCACTTTTTAAAAATGGTTCACAACGGAATTGAATACGGTATGATGGCTGCTATTGGTGAAGGATTTGAGATTTTAGAGAAAAGTGAATTTGACTACGATTATGAAAAAGTATCAAGAGTATGGAACAACGGTTCAGTAATTCGCTCATGGTTAATGGAATTGACTGAAAATGCATTTTCTAAAGATGCAAAACTAGATGAAATTAAGGGAGTTATGCATTCTTCTGGTGAAGGAAAATGGACAGTAGAAACAGCATTAGACCTTCAAACAGCAACTCCTGTTATCGCAATGTCTCTATTAATGCGCTACCGCTCATTAGACAATGATACGTTTACAGGAAAAGTTGTAGCAGCCCTGCGCAATGAATTTGGCGGACATGCAGTCGAAAAGAAATAAAAATCCTAAAGTTATAACTCGTAACGTTTAAAAAATGGAGGGAATTGATCATGAAGTTTTTTATTGATACTGCAAATCTTGAGGACATAAAAAAAGCATATAAACTGGGAGTTTTAGCTGGTGTTACAACCAATCCTTCTTTAGTAGCAAAAGAGGGCATCAAGTTTGAAGATCGTATTGCAGAAATTTGTCAGGCAGTACCTAAAGTCGAGTCTGTTTCGGCAGAAGTAACTCCAGATGCTATTACAGCTGAAGAGATGATTGCCCAAGCAGAAGAATTGATTAAAATTAACGGTGGCGATAAAAACATCACGATAAAACTTCCGATGACGCTAGCAGGATTAGAAGCTTGTCGCTATCTTACTGAAAAAGGTGTTAAAACGAACGTTACACTTATTTTCACTGTGAACCAAGCTCTTTTAGCGGCTCGAGCAGGTGCAACGTATGTTTCTCCATTTTTAGGTCGCTTAGATGATATTTCTGAAGATGGCGTACTATTGGTTGCTAAAATTGCTGAATTATTCTTTATTCATCAATTAGATACACAAATCATTGCGGCTTCTGTCAGGCACCCGGATCATGTAACTCGTGTAGCGATGGCAGGTGCTCACATTGCAACAATTCCTTATAAAGTAATTGAACAACTTGCTATGCATCCATTAACAGACCAAGGTATTGAAAAGTTTGCTACGGATTGGGCGAAAGCGCCTAAATTATAATGAAGTGAAGTTTTCACCAATTGCTTTTTCACGAGAGGACCACTCTCTATGTGACTTCATCCTGTAAACTTAATCTCGAGTTTGGCATCTTATTACGTGAAAACGGCAATATAAAAAGAAACGATTCATTTTCAAAATAGCACAATAGTTATGAAAAGGACCTCCTTATGAGAGTAAAGTTTGTTAGCACGTAGCTCTCATAAGGGAGAGTCTTTTTTCGTATAAATCATGGGCTCTCAAGTATGTATATTTAATTAAGGAAGAACTTTGTGGGTGCTCTTTTTTTATAGGAATATTTTGAAAGGGGTTACATTGTGAGTTCAAAATATATGATTGGTGTAGATATTGGAACAACTAGTACAAAATCAGTTTTGTTTTCGATTGATGGGTCTGTTATTGCAAGCCATGGGATTGAATATCCTTTACATTCTCCCACGCCAGAAACAGCAGAACAAGATCCGGAAGAGATTTTTCAAGCAGTGATACATACTATAAAAGAAATTGTACAATCAAGTAATATACAGCCGATTGATATTCTTTGCGTCTCTTTTAGTTCGGCAATGCATAGCGTCATTGCTGTAGACGAAGAGGGGAGTCCGTTAACGAGATGCATCACTTGGGCTGATAATAGAAGCGCAAGCTGGGCAGAGAAAATAAAGAATGATATGAATGGTCATGAAATTTACCTTCGTACTGGGACACCAATTCATCCTATGTCACCACTTTCGAAATTAGTTTGGCTTCAGAATGAGCATGCAGAATTGTTCGCAAAAAGCTATAAATTCATTTCTATTAAAGAGTATGTTTTTTATAAGTTATATAAGGAATATGTAATTGATTATTCTATAGCATCAGCAACAGGAATGTTCAATTTAAAATCTTTAAAATGGGATGAGGAAGCTCTACATGTTGCAGGAATTTCAGATGAAAAGCTTTCTAAACTAGTTCCAACGACGCACAGCTTGAGAGGGTTAAATGAAGAGCTTGCAAGAGAAATGAACATACACGTTTCTACTCCTTTTGTAGTAGGAGCTAGTGATGGCGTACTATCGAATTTAGGGGTAAATGCGATAGAGCCTGGGGTTGTTGCTGTTACAATTGGTACGAGCGGTGCGATACGTGCTGTAACAAATCATCCTGTAACAGATCCAAAGGGTAGGATTTTTTGTTATGCGTTAACTGAGGAACATTGGGTAATTGGTGGGCCAGTTAATAACGGTGGTATGATTTTCAGGTGGGCCCGTGACCAGCTGAGTACTATAGAGGTTGAATATGCGAAGCGTTTAGGAAAAGATCCATATGAAGTGCTTACTGAAATAGCAGCAAAAGTTAACCCTGGATCTGACGGTTTATTATTTCATCCGTATTTAGCAGGAGAAAGAGCTCCTTTATGGAATGCAAATGCGCGAGGTTCTTTCTTTGGACTAGGATTGCATCATAAGAAAGAACACCTTATCCGTGCTGTTTTAGAGGGGATCATTTATAACTTGTATACTGTTCTTCTTGCTTTAAAAGAGCTCATTGGCGAACCGGGAAAAATTCAAGCAACTGGAGGCTTTGCAAGGTCAGAACTTTGGAGACAGATGATGGCGGATATCTTTCATCAAGACGTATATGTTCCTGAAAGTTTCGAAAGCTCTTGCTTAGGAGCTGCTATCCTCGGTTTATATAGTCTAGGTGAAATAGATACATTACACGTAGTTTCTGAAATGGTAGGTGCAAATTTTTATCATGAGCCAAACATGGAAAGTGTGGAAAAATATAAAGATTTAACACCAATCTATATTCGTCTATCCCGTCACTTGGAAGAAGAATATGAAAGTATAGCAGCTTTTCAGAAAAAATGGGTTTAGAGGCTGTTTCGCAGAAAAATGTGGTAACTTATAAAGAGGTACTCCGATTTTTTAGGATATTCTTTCAATATAAAATAGTTTAAGGCTGCTTAGTAAGAAGTATGAAGAACGAAAACTATAGGGAGAGGGTTATGAAAATGATGGATAACAAAAAGTTTATTGGATATGTTGGAACTTACACGAAAGAAAATAGTGAAGGAATATATACTTTTACTTTAGATACGGAAGCAAAAAAAATTAGTAATGTAACACATGCGGCCAAGCTGGATAACCCTACATATGTAACCATTAACCGAAATAATCAATATCTCTATTCTGTTATAAAAGAAGGAGAAGCTGGTGGTGTAGCTGCTTATTCGATTGACAACCATACTGGAGAGCTTAAGGCAGAAAACAGACAAATAGTAGAAGGTGCCTCTCCTTGTCATATTAGTGTTGATAGTAGAAATCGTACGGTAGTTACAGCAAATTACCATAAAGGAACGATTGAGTCTTTTGTAGTAAATGAAGAAAATGGAACTGTAAATCCTGCTGTCTCTATTATTACACATAAAGGTTCAGGTCCGAATAAAGAAAGACAAGAAAAACCACACGCACATTATGCGGGATATACTCCTGATGAAAAATATGTGGTGGGTGTTGATTTAGGGATTGATAAATTAATTACGTATGAAATAAAAGATAGTACTCTAATAGAAGTTAATAGCTTGTCTGTGAACCCAGGAAGTGGCCCAAGGCATATTACTTTTCACCCGAATGGAAAATACGCCTATGTGATGACAGAGCTTAGTTCTGAAGTCATTGTATTATCATATCACTCGGAAGAAGGGGCCTTTACAGAATTACAGTATATTACTACTGTTCCAGAAGAATTTGATGAAAATAGTCAAGGAAGTGCCATACACATCTCTTCTGACGGTCGATTTGTGTATGCAGCGAATCGTGGTCATAATAGTATTGCTGTTTTCAATGTGGATCAAAATTCAGGTCAGCTTACATTTGTTGAACATACATCTACAGAAGGAAATTGGCCGAGGGATTTTGTATTAGATCCTACTGAAAAGTTTCTTGTTGCTACAAATGAAAAGTCACATAGTCTTGTGCTATTTTCAAGAAATGAAACTACAGGGAAGCTAACTCTTTTACAATCGGATGCTGTTGTACCAGAGCCTGTTTGTGTTAAATTTTTAAATGTTTAACGTGCGTTGATAAAGGGCAAGGGATGGAAGCTCAATTCATGTAGAAATGTAGTTCTTTGTCGAAACGTCGATATAATTTCATATATCAAAAAAGAAACGTAAAAAGCAAAGCGATCATCGCTTTGCTTTTTATTGTTTCTTTTTTGGTCTACGTACTAACTCCCCACCACAGTTCGGGCAAACATTTTGTCTTTCCTCTGTACATGGTGCACAAAATGTACATTCATACACGCATATGTATGCTTCGGAATCGGGCTGAAGGGAATCGTCGCAAATTTGACAGTTTGTTTTCATTTCTAGTGCCATAGTATCTCTCCTTGTTGTTTGAAAGTTCTTAATTTAATTATAATTAATATTGTAGAGGAAGTCCTTTTTAAATGAAAGGAAATAAACGGATTAAGTTGTTGTTTGAGATGAAATATGCCGGTTTATTTTAAAATTGATTATTTAGTGCAGTTGGAATATTATGAAATAGTCAAAAGACAACAGGGGGTATATATTTTGACTAATAATAACGATTATTTTTATGTAGAAGAGAATATAAATTACAATAGTTTAAAAGCAGACTGTGAAAAATGTTTTGGTCTATGCTGTGTAGCGTTACCGTTCGCAGCGTCAGTAGATTTTGCGGTGAATAAAGATGGTGGTAAACCTTGTTCAAATTTACAATCAGATTATAAATGTAGTATACATAAAAGTCTTAGAGGAAAAGGCTATAAAGGTTGTACAGTGTTTGAATGTTTCGGTGCTGGGCAAAAGATTTCTCAAGTTACGTTTAAAGGAATTGATTGGCGGAAAGATGCTCAGCATGCTAGAAAAATGTATGATGCTTTTCCGGTTATGCATCAGCTTCATGAAATGCTTTGGTATTTGAAGGAAGCCGTTCTTTTAAAGGTGACGCAAACGATTCATCATGAGCTTAGTAAAGCGATTGAAGAGACGGAACGCCTTTCAAATTTAAGTGCCGATGAGTTAATGAAAGTAAATGTTCCATTACACCGTGCAGAAGTGAATGTTCTCCTTCTGGAAACGAGTGAACTCGTTTGGAGGGGAATGAATTCTGCAAATAAGAAAAGAATTAGTCACCGAGGTGCGGACCTAATGGGAGGAAATCTTAAAAAGAAAGATTTACAAGGAGCGAATTTAAGAGGTGCTTATCTTATTGCGGCAAATTTACGAGATGCTAATTTAAGAGGTGCTGACCTCATAGGTGCAGATTTGCGAGATGCAGATATTAGAGGAGCAGATTTTACAAATAGTATTTTTCTTACGCAAGTCCAGATTAATGCAGCAAGAGGGGACAAACATACAAAATTGCCGAAATTATTGTCTCGTCCAGCGCATTGGACTGTGTAAATTGCATGTAGTGGTTTGCAAAGTAATATACCAATTTGTATTGGATTTTACAAACAAGATCCAATTATACGAACAGGCAGAGATTAAATCTCTGCCTGTTTTTTCTTTTCAAGCGTAGTAATTATAACGCTGCATATAATAAGAATACCACCAATGAAAAAGTTACTGCTTAACGTCTCGTTTAATAAGAACCAACCAAGCAATGATCCAACGATAGGTTGGAAGAAGAAAAATAATGAACCGATGCTAGCATCCATTAACTCTAACCCTTTATTCCAAAGGAAAAATGCACCTGCGGTTGAGACGATTCCTAAATAGAGTACGCCTAATAATACGTACATGTTCACGTGTTCAATAGGAGTTGATTGAAATTCCCACACCATACAAGGTGTTATAAAAAAGAGTGAAAAGAAAATAGCGTACGTTGTAATAACTAAAGATGAAAATCGAGCTGAAGCGATTTTTACATAAATGGATAGTAAAGCCCACGTAATAGCGGCTCCAACTAAAATGATTGTACCGATAAAATAGGAGCCAATTTCAATATCCCATCCGATAACGATAATGACACCGATTGTTGCGATGATAGTTGATAACAGTCTACGAGCAGTTAGTTTTTCTTTTAAAATGAGCGCTGCAAATATGACCATAAATGCAGGTGTAGCTGACGTTACTAAAGAGCCTGTATGAGCGTCGGATAATTTTGTTCCGATAAATTGACATGTGATCGAAATGAAGTACCCGATGAATCCAATCCAAGCGAATAGTAACCAATCTTTTTTCTGGATGGTTATTTTTTTCTTTTGCTTTCTTTCTGTTGTTTTCAAAAGCACGTATAAAACAACAAAAGCGATAATAAAGCGTAGCCAAACGAGTGTTAGTGGCGGGATAAAGTAGAGTACATATTTGCTAACAACATACATACCGCCCCAAATACTTGCTGCTAGTGATAAACATATAGCTCCTAAAATTGTTTGTTTCATTTGAATTACCTCCGTCTATTTTTAGGGTGATGATAAATTCCCTAAGACGAGGCATAGTGTATGTGTTATATGAATGCCCGTCTTAGTTTATAGACGGCCTACAGGTTGATCGTTTTCGAATGAAGTGTTGTAGTACATATGCATATTCCTCCTTCTTATTTTATAATGATATTATAACTTAATTTTCTGATTTTTTAAGGTGTTATGCAATATATTGTTATGAAATCACATGTTAGTAACTATCCTGACCCAATTTGTTTAGATGAGGGGGATTTCGTTTCTATTGGTGAAAAGTATAAGGGACCAGAAAACTGGGATGGCTGGGTGTATTGTTCAGAAGAGAAATATAAAAGAAAAGGTTGGGTACCAGAACAAATTATAAGTAAACGTACTGATGGAAGTGGAGCTATTATAAAGAGATATACTGCAAAAGAATTAAATGTGAGTAGTGGAGAAATACTTATTGGATTAGAAGAATTAAATGGATGGCTCTGGTGTGAAAAGATAGATGGTGAAGTTGGATGGGTGCCGAAAGAAAACTTGAGGCGAAATTAGGACACATATCTTTTGTTCATGAGGATATTAGTTGTAGATTAAAAAAAAATAGATTGCTAGAGAAAACGATAGTTTATATATTTTTGAATAGTATAAGATGAGAAATGAAATTTTGTATATCGTGAATAATAAACCGTCACGTTTGACTGTACAGTTTATGTGTTGTATGATGTTAGTACTATAAACAAGGGGGGAAGATCGTTGGGAAGGTGTATCGAATCGGACAGTTGGCTCTCATGGCTCACGTGTCGAAACGAACGATTGATTATTATACGAATCTAGGTATCTTAAAAGCGGAGCGATCTCAATCTAATTATCGCTATTACGACGAAACAGCATTTGAAACATTACAATTTATTGAGAAGTGCAAAGAAATGCATATGCCGCTTTGTGAGATTAAAGAGAAAATCGAGGAGAAGAAGAAGCTGCTCGGTATCAATGAACACGTTTCGAAACAAGTGAATGAAGTGACAGACCATATTCATAGATTAGAAGCAGAGCTAACGGAGTTAAAGCCTCTTTTAGATGAATTGACTGATTCACAACGTGAAAAAATATCGAAATCTTTATCAGGTCAAACGACAGCTTTAATACAGACACTTGCTCTATTATTATAGAAAAAGTGAAATCCGACCTCTTTAATTTTTGTATCGGGCTATGTTTTCTAACGAATAAATAAGAAAACATTATAGTATACAGGAGGTGGACACCTTAGTTTTTTAACTAAGGGTATTCATTGGAAATATTTAATTTAGTCATGGTTGCGATTTTAATCGCATTTACTGGATTTTTCGTAGCAGCAGAGTTTGCGATTGTAAAAGTACGTTCAAGTCGCATTGATCAGCTTGTTGCGGAAGGAAAACGCGGTGCATTAGCAGCGAAAAAGGTAACAACAAATTTAGACGAATATTTATCTGCTTGTCAATTAGGTATTACAGTTACAGCGATGGGACTTGGTTGGTTAGGTGAACCGACGATAGAAAAATTATTACACCCGTTATTTGAGAAATTGAATTTAAATCCTTCTATTTCACAAGTATTAACGTTTGGTCTTGCATTTATGACGATGACGTACTTGCACGTTGTAGTCGGGGAATTAGCTCCGAAAACGATGGCAATTCAAAAAGCTGAAAAAGTGACATTGTTATTTGCGGGTCCGTTAATGATGTTCTATAAAGTTATGTATCCATTTATTTGGGTATTGAATAGTTCTGCTCGCGTTGTAACTGGCTTATTCGGTTTGAAACCAGCTTCTGAACATGAAGTAGCTCATACAGAAGAAGAGTTACGTCTTATTCTTTCAGAGAGTTATGAAAGTGGAGAAATTAATCAAGCTGAATACAAGTATGTAAATAATATCTTTGAATTTGATAATCGCATTGCGAAAGAGATAATGGTACCACGTACAGAAATCGTTGGTTTCTATCTTGAAGATTCAGTAGAAGAACACATGAAAGTAATCCAAAATGAACGATACACACGTTATCCGATTTTTGGAGAAGATAAAGATGATATTATCGGTATGGTCAATGTAAAAGATTTCTTTATTCGATATATGAACAACGATAAAGAAGATTTATCATCGATTCGCACGTATATGCGTCCGATTATTGAAGTTATGGAAACAACTCCAATTCATGATTTATTACTGCAAATGCAGAAGAAGCGAATTCCAATGGCTGTTTTATATGATGAGTACGGAGGGACAGCTGGAATTGTAACGCTTGAAGATATATTGGAGGAAATCGTCGGCGAAATTCGTGATGAATATGATGAAGATGAAGCACCACCAATTCAGCATGTGAACGAGTACCATAAAATTGTTGATGGAAAAGTGCTCATCACAGAAGTGAAAGATTTGTTTGGATTACACATTGAAGAAGACGATGTGGATACAATCGGTGGATGGATTATGATGCAAAATCATGAAATTGAAGAAGGACAATACGTTGAAGCAGAAGGCTATGAATTTAAAGTGTTAGAAAAAGATGCTTATCAAATTAAACGTGTTGAAATTCGGAAAATGGACCATCAACAAGAGAAAGCAGTAACTGTGTAAGTTGCTGCTTTTCTTCTGACACATCATAAAATGTGAAATTAGGAGCGGATATTTTGATTCAAGTAGCCTTACGTGTATATCGATTACAATTGTATACGATCTTTAGTGGTTTACTACTAATGTGGGCGGTTACTCCGTTTGGAAAACAAGTGACAGGGTTTGGTATCGGTTTAGCGGTAAGTGCATATTGTCTTTGGTTATTAGCTCGCAGAGTGGAGAAAATAGGAAGAAGTATTGTGCTGAAAGAAAAGGCTCCTGGATTAGGAGTTTTAAACCGATTTGCAGCCGCGATATTAGGGGCTATCATTATGTATGAAATTGAGCATGAAATGGAAATGTGGGCATTTGGTACAGGGATTTTAGGTGGGCACTTTTTAATGATTGCGAATTTAGCCTATGCGAATATGCAGCTAGTGAAAGAAGAAGAGAAGCAAAAGAAGAATGCTTCACAAAAAATAGAGTTATAATGAAAGGAACCTTATCGGGTTCCTTTTTTGAGTTTGATAATAAATTGCACAATAGTTAATATAATATGTACGATTCAATGGTGCAATCGAATTAACGATAAATATAATACGCTCCTTTTTTAGGTTTTTCAATAGTATGGAAAATAATAAAAAAAAATTTAAAAACCCATCGATTTCTAAAGCTTATGTATGTTATCATGACAAAAGAATTTGTGAAAGAGGTGGATACCAATGTTACAAGCGTTACTTATTTTTGTGCTTCAAATTATTTACGTTCCAATTTTAACAATCCGTACGATTTTGCTTGTAAAGAATCAAACAAGATCCGCTGCTGGTGTAGGATTGTTAGAAGGAGCCATTTACATTGTCAGTTTAGGTATTGTGTTTCAAGATTTATCAAATTGGATGAATATTGTTGCCTATGTCATCGGCTTTAGTACGGGACTTTTATTAGGCGGTTATATAGAGAATAAATTAGCAATTGGATATATTACGTATCAAGTTAGTTTACTAGACCGTTGTAATGAATTAGTAGATGAATTACGCCACTCTGGATTTGGCGTTACAGTATTTGAAGGCGAAGGAATTAATTCAATACGTTATCGCTTAGATATCGTTGCAAAGCGTTCTAGAGAGAAAGAACTGTTAGAAATTATTAATGAAATTGCGCCGAAAGCGTTTATGTCATCTTATGAAATCCGCTCATTTAAAGGTGGATATTTAACGAAAGCGATGAAGAAGAGAGCGTTAATGAAGAAGAAAAATCATCATGCATCGTAAATAAAAGGGAGCAGCTGAAAAGCTGCTCCTTTTTATTTTATATAAACTAGCGGTCATTCAATAATTTAATTGGGGGTAGTGTCAGGACTTTGCGCTTTTACAACTGTATATCTAACCTGTTTAAAGTTTACCATTAACATAAAAGTAAAACTTTCCGCTTTGTTGTTTCCAGCCATTTAAGTGGTACAAAACTTTGTTCAATAAGGAATCAGACTTTTTCCCGCACGAAGGATTTGCAGAATGGGAACGCATTCAAGGCTGCTGGATACAGATTGCAGAAGGCATACCTTCTGCAGGTAGTGGACCTCTTCGTTTAGCGATAATGGATATTGAGGCTGAACGGACAAGGATAGTCAGGGAATTAAATGTAGCAAAATTCGAGATGCATTCTCGTAAAGAAGTACCTGTAAAATGCGGAACATTTAGTGATCCGTGGGGGAATCGACTAGGATTTTTTGAATACTTAGATAAAAAAGAACAAAATGAACGGATTAAGGCGATTTTCAAATTAACCTAATTAGGCTGCTGAATAAAACAATAAATTCGATTATAGTCTAGAGTTTAGGAAGATAGTTAAAGTTATAATAAAAATTTCATTTTAGCAGAAAGTGAGAAGGTGATAAGCGTTTTACTATTATAGGCTTATTTGCAGGTCGTGAGAATAGTACCTACACGACCTACAATACCCTATAAGCGTTCTTTTTTCTAATTACTTTAAAAATTTTAATGGTTTTTCAAGTTAATATATTAAAATTTCATGTTCTGGTTCTAAATGTATTAGTATGTGAGCACGATTAAATTGTTTCTTAATATTTTGCTCTATCCGATCACATAACTCATGTGCTGTTTCAATGTTATAGTGAGATGAAACGACAAGATGAAAATCTATGTATTCAGTTGGACCTGAACGCCTTGAACGAAAATCATGAAACTCAATATATTCATCTTTATAATATTCTATAATTTTTATGATTTTTTGTTCTTCTTCTGGTAATAAACGTGCATCAATTAATGGGGGAAAGGACTCTTTCATTAATTTGAAGGCCTCAGTCATAATATAAACAGCTAAAATAATTCCAATGATTGGGTCTAGAAAACTCCATTCAGTTAGACTAACTAGAAATAAGCTAATTGCAACACCTAAGGAAGTGTAAACATCAGTGAGTAAATGTAGTGCATTAGATTTCATTGCAATAGAATTTGTTTTTTCAGCAGTTTTGTTAACAATACGTGATACTACAAAATTGATGAGTGCTCCAATCAACATAACAACTATTCCTAAAAATGGGAGCCGAATTGGTTCGGGGTGTATCAATTTAAGGACACATTCATAAATAATCCAAAAACCAGCTATAAAAATTAGTAATGTTTCGATTGTTCCAGAAATATTTTCTACTTTTCCATGTCCATAGGGATGTAATTTATCCGCCGGTTTATTTGAAATTCGGACAGAAAAGAAAGCGATGATTGAAGCTAATAAATCTAAAGAGGAATGAATGGCTTCGGAAAGAATAGCTACTGAACCAGTAAATATACCAATAACAACTTTTAAAATAACAACAAAAGAGTTACTTAATACTGACAAAAAAGCTACTTTTGATGAATTCATTGTTACATATTCCTCCTACCTTTTATTAATTATTTTTTATGTTATCAGTTCAAAATACAGTGGGTCTATAGCAATCTTTTTGCGAAAGACAATAAAAATTGAAGCGGTTTCAATATGTTTCCCTTGGGCATATTTAATTGTTAATGAAAAAATTGAAATATAAGTTAGTAGAATGAATTAAAGACAGGCAATAAGAGGAGCCTAGTGCTTTTGATAAGTCATCTTCGGTGCAAAACTAAAAGCTAACGCTCCAATCACGGCAAAAGGCGTTTCTAAAGAACGAGCTGTAAGGGAAATCTGCACTCAAAATAACATTTCTATGGGTAACATAATGGTCTTTGAAGACGATTGGAATGATTTTAGCTGCTG
The DNA here is from genome assembly GCF_000633475.1 of Bacillus sp. H1a. Classification (NCBI taxonomy): domain Bacteria; kingdom Bacillati; phylum Bacillota; class Bacilli; order Caryophanales; family Bacillaceae; genus Bacillus; species Bacillus sp. H1a. The sequence goes on from NZ_AYMH01000031.1 coordinate 55,186, forward strand.
TGGGACCTGCGTGAGGGACTGCACTTAATCAAATAGCTGAAGAAAAGGCGAAAGTAAAATAAAAAAGGAAGTAAGGGGTGTATTATACTATCTCTTACTTTCTTTTATTTTAAATTTCGATGTAACGAATTGTTTAACTGTAGGGGAATTTCTAATAGTTTAAATATATCTTTATACTGTTGGGAAAGTTTGATTGTTCATGCCTCTAAGCGCTAACCATTGCGAATAAAGATGTCATGTATCAGTTATACTATGTAATATTTCTTCATTACAAAATATGGTGGTAAGTATGACTAAGCAAACAATTACTTTATTTCAAGTTTCTATGATACTCATTGGTAGTATCGGGATAATCAATCATGTCATTATGATTCCTATGTTATTAGATAGCTCGGGTAGAGACTCGTGGATTTCAATCCTATTAGTAAGCGTTTTATACTTGATTTGGATTTCATTAATATTCATCATTTATAAAAACATAAAAAATGAACATTTGTTTTTGTGGTTAAAAATTAATTTTGGGAAATTCATTATATATCCAATAATATTCATAGTTGTACTTTATTTGATAACAATTGGTGTCGTTGCACTAAAAGAAACATTAACCTTTTTCTCTTTTTATTTACCAGAAACACCTCGGTTTGTATTAGGAATACTTTTTTCAATGATTTGTTTCTACAATGCTGAAAGAGGAATTCAATCTATTGCACTTACAACAGGTGTTTTGTTACCTATTGTATTTCTACTTGGTTTTTTTGTAATGTTTGCAAATATTCCGCATAAAGATTATTCTTTACTTCAGCCAATGATGGAAAATGGAATGAAGCCAGTATTTAGGGGGATGGTTTATCCTGCAGCAGGATTTCTAGAGTTAATTTTTATTCTTTTTTTACAACACCACATTTGTTCAAAAGTCAAATTATATCAACTGATTGCTTTGGGTATTGTTATTATTGGTATCACAATAGGCCCAGTTATGGCAGCTATTATAGAATTTGGTCCTTTCGTAGCAGCAAACCAACGATATCCAGCATTTGAAGAATGGAGACTTGTGTCAATAGGAAGGTATATTGAAAATTTAGACTTTCTCTCCGTGTATCAGTGGCTTGTAGGGATCTTTATTCGTCTGTCACTTGTTGTTTTTCTTATTCCAGATTTGTTATCAATTACAAAGCGGAAAACGAGAAATGGGGTTATGTTTGCAATACTTTCATGTATTTTATTAATAAGTATACTACCCATCAGTGACTCTAGTTTCTATTGGTTTGTATCTCAAATTGTTTTACCAGTTTCAGCATTAGGGCTATTTTTGTTTTCTATCTTACTAATAGTGTTTGTATGGGTTGTTACATATAAGAAAAGCTCTTGAAAGAGTATGAGAATGTATTTTATATAAGGTTGCTGAGTTTGAAGGAGACAACGTAGATGAACAAACGAGTAGAATTAAACGAGAAGATAATACTAGAGTGGTTTGAAGGATGCAACGATGTAAAAGTAATAAAGCGTGAATTGGATGAGAAAGAAAAAACGAGGTCAGTATTGTTTATGTATTGTCAAAACTTAATTGACAATACAAAATTAAAACAAGCCACATCATCTCAAGTTTGCAAAGAGCTTTTAAGTAATTCGATAGAAGAATTTAACCTTTCAACATTAATTCCCCAGTTATCAGTAAAGAAATTAGATATAGTAAATTCGAATGAAACTATCTCTCAGATTATATTTGAAGGTAACCTCCTCATTATTTTTGAAGAATCTAAACAAGGATATATAGTTGATATTGCCCAAATACCTACAAGATCCGTTGAACAAACAAATACAGAGATGACCATTCGTGGTGGACGTGATGGATTTGTTGAAGAGTTAAACACAAATATAGGATTAATTAGAAAAAGACTAAAAACGAGTTCTCTTAGTCATGAAGAATTTATTATTGGAGAAAGAACACAAACTAAAGTAGCACTTTTGTATTTAAAAGATATCGCATCCCAAGATATAATCAATCAAGTTCGATTAAAATTAAGACAAATTAAAATAGACGGGGTTGTTTCAAGTGCACAAATTGAAGAATTAATCACAAATAATCAATTTAGTGTTTTTCCTTTAGTTGAATATACAGGGCGACCCGATTATGCTGTGAATTGTTTGTTATATGGGCGTTTTGTTTTACTAGTTGAAGGGTCACCAACAGTCACTATTGCACCAGTTACATTTCCTTTTTTTGTGAATACATCTGAAGATCAAGATTCTTTCTATATAATCGGTAGCTTTGTACGACTTGTAAGTCTTTTGGGGATAGCAATATCTATATTTCTTCCAGGAATTTGGATAGCGCTAATTACATATCATCCGGATCAGATTCCCTATACATTGTTAGCTACATTAAGTTTATCAAGAGAAGGGATTCCTTTTCCTGCTCCTTTAGAAGGGCTAATTATGATGACCTTATTTGAAATTTTGAGGCAAGCGGGATTGCGTGTTCCTGCCGTATTTGGTCAAACACTATCTGTTGTAGGGGGATTAATTATTGGACAAGCTGCTATTAGTGCTGGAATTGTTTCAGCATCAATGGTCATAATAATAGCAATCTCGGTTGTTTCGACATTTGCTTTAACTAACCAGTCAGTAACAGGAATAATAAGTATATTGCGATATGTAGTATTCTTGATATCTTCTTTATTAGGTATAGTAGGATTTATCTTTTGTGTCCTTGTGATTGTGATACATGTAGTAAATTTACGTTCTTTTGGAGTTCCTTTCTTTACACCATATTCTCCCCCTGTGTTTAAAAGTATGCTAGCAGCCACATTTAGAATTCCTTTCACATATATGAATAGAAGACCTAAAGAATTACATACTCAAGATAATACAAGGAAAAGAGAGAGTACCGATGAAAAAAAATAAAAGAATTATTTTATTTCTTTTTATGTTGTGTACGTTTTTAACAGGGTGTTGGGATCAAAGAGAGTTGCATCACGTCTTGTATATAAATAGTCTAGGCATCGATTTTAAAGATAATAATTATATCATCCGTCCACAATTTATTAATTTTTCTAACATAGCTAAACAAGAAGGGAGCACTACCCGTAATTATTGCCCGGCTTATATTGGAAAGGGAAAAGGACTCATTTTAGATGAGGCAACATTTGATTTTTATAAGAGTGCTCAACAAGAGATCTCATGGGAACATATCAAAACGATTGTTGTAACAGAGAGGTTTCTAAAACATGGTGATTTTAATCAATTTAATGATTTTTTCTCTCGTTTTTTTCAGTTTCGAGATACTATGTGGATATTTGGAACTAAGGAGCCTTTAGAAAATATATTAGCGAGCAATAATATTTTAAATATTTCTCAATTATATACAATTATTAATTTGCCACAAGAAATAACCAAGCAATATTCAATTATAGACCCTTTACCTTTATATAAATTCCAAAGAAATTATTATGAACCTGGGATGACAACTCGAATTCCTTTCTTAGCTACGACTAAAACAAATTGGAAAAAAGGGCATACATCATTTCCGATGTTAAAATTTAATGGTTATGGTTTTATAAGTGATAAATCCTATATAAGTCATTTAAATAGCCACGATATTGCTGGAGTTCGATGGACGGATGAAAATACCAAACGAGCTCCATTGCTATTAAAATTTAATAAAAAAATAATTGGACAAATAATATTAAAAAACCCAAAGATAGATACGAATTTTTTCACAAAAAAAGGAAAGTTACACATACTTATGAACATCCATTTCGATGCTGATATTTATCAATTAATAAATTCTATGCCTGTAAATAATTTAAAAAAAATTGCAGAGGACCAAGTTGAAAAAGAAATTAAAACAACGTACCGAAAAGGAATCGAAAAAGGGATTGACACGTATCAGTTATCACAAACATTATATCGTCAGAATTTTAATTTGTGGAAAAAATATAAAGAAAAGGGGAGAATATCCCTTCAAAATAAAGAAATAGATTTTAATGTCTCGATTAATATAGCTACAAATGGAAAATCTAAAAATATGCGTAATATCATCGAGCATTAGAATGATTGAATATGAAAGAAAACGTAAAATATCGACTCTAAATAGGAGATTCGAAAGGACACATGTATTAGAACTCCTATATAAATTTAGGCTAACGCAGTAGAAACCGGCTCTGTAATCGGAGTCGGTTTTATTTGTTACGTATTTAAATTGGACTAAGTGGGGTAATAGGAGCAGGAGAGACAACCACATCTCTACATTCACGATTTCTAACGCAACACAATTTAAAGAAAACTCGGTGATTACTTATACAACACAACTTATAGAAGGGGAGCTGTGAATATAGTAGAACGATTTTCCTTTTAAAGATAATCATTAATCGATCATATAATGTCTCCTAAGACTCCTACCAATATCTGAACATCCTAAATCCACATTCTCCTGAATTCTTTCAACACCGTTTTATCTTCTTCTTGCAATTCTAAACCACCTAAAAATTACGTATGATGATTATAAGTACCTATATTTTTATAAAAATTACAGTTTTTTGGGGGGATGAAAGATGTGGCAAAATGAACAAGGATATTACGGTGGTTATCCATATTATCAACGTAATTGTTCCAACCCAGCTTGTTTGAATCCCTATTGTCAATGTGGAGGAAATTGTAGGTGTGACCAGAATCATCAATGTCATGAGGGATGGGGAGGCAACCTTGTTTATACGAAACAGAAAGTTAGTTTAAGTAATTCTATGCGTTTAGTTTGGGAACAACATGTATATTGGACTAGGATGACAATCATTAGCATAGTTTTTGGTTTACCAGATATAGACGTTGTTACCGCTCGTCTTCTTCGCAATGCTGTAGATATGGGGGATTTGCTAAAACCTTATTATGGAAATGAAATAGCGACAATGTACGGCAATTTAATAAGGGAACACCTGGTAATTGCTGCGGAACTTGTCAAAGCCGCAAAAGCTGGCAATCAAGAGGCTGCAACGGCCACCGAGAGAAAGTGGTACGTAAATGGAGCAGAAGTTTCCCAATTTCTAAATAGAATAAATCCTTTTATTTCAAGAGAGGGATTCCAAAAAATGTTTTTCGAGCATCTGGCACTTACTAAAATGGAGGCAGTACTTATGCTCCAAGGCGATTTCAAATCCAGTATAACTGTATTTGACAAAATTGAAGCAGAAGCTTTACAAATGGCGGACACAATAACGATTGCAATTATAAAGCAATTCCCGAAAATGTTTTAAATATATATTTAAAGGGGCAGAAAGGACCTCGAGAACCCAAAATATTGCCCGAAATACCAAGTGGGAGGGAAATGTAATTGGAACATGAAATGAACCATATGAACACTGTAGGTATATCGTGGCTCTTTGCCGTTATTATCTTATTTATTTGTGCACTGCTCATTTGTCATATTATTTTTACACTCTGGAAGCAACGAAATCGTTTATACAAACTCGATGAACAATATAATATAATCGTTCATTCACTTCCGATGTCCTTAGGAATGATTTCTACAATGACAGTTTGTGTAGTTGTTGGGGCCATTATGAGTCACCATCTAAGTACGGCCTATGTTTTAGGACTCCTGATTGGTGTTTTTATTAGTGGTATTATCAGTTTTTCATTTCAAGATTGGATCCCCATATTAAATGGGATTGTAGCAGGAGCCATGGGAGGATTAATGGGTGTAATGATTGGTATCATGATCCCTCAAACTGGATTGTATATCGTTGTAATACTATTAATGATATTGTTTACAACCACGTGGGTTACCATGAATCAACGAATTCGCAGTCAACCTGTAGAGTAGAATCGGCTCCCTTGTTTTTAGGTGTCGTCACTGCTATCACTCTCTTGTTAATCGCTACATGGACTACGAAACGACCTAATATAGACAGCCAGCATAAATGAACAAGCGGATCTTTATAAAGTGAGAGGTAAAAAACACGTCTAATTAACTTTTAATCGTATTTCTCAATAACAACCCTACACCCGCGTGATACAATGATATTGGATGGGAGTCCAATACATATTATTAAAATTAAGATGGTTCAAGTCGGAGGAAGGCACCTTAGGTGTCTTTTCTTTATTTTCAAAAGGACCTGCTCAATTCATGCGTAAAAACATAAAGTAAATTGAATCCGTTAAAACACATGAGCGACCCCTTGTTTTGTCCTCTTATCAAAAGGAGGAACTATTATGGGCTTTGGTGGTAGTTGCGGCTGCGGCTTTTCGGGAGGATTTGCTTTATTAGTTGTATTATTTATTTTACTAATCATAGTTGGAGCTGCTTGCTTCTGCTAAAAAACTATCGGAAAAGACACTCTTATATGGGTGTCTTTTCTTTTTAAAGGGGTCCCGCCACATCACCATCAAGCTAAGCTTATACAAAGTCAATTTTAGGCTAGATTGTTTCTTTTTTCTAAAGGGTAAATTTAGTTGATTGAAAGATTTGCATACGAAATAAACCCTAACGGGTTTCACTTTTTTGAATTAAGCGGCTTGATTATCAGACATGGTACAATTGTAAACGACACCTAATATATCAAAGACCGTTTTTTCTCATATCGATGAGATTTCCGCCCGTTTTGCTGTATGAGATTGAACAGGCGTAGTAACACCTTTGATAGCTCTTGTGTGTTTTTTTGTATAGTTTGGAATAGAAGAAGAAAATAGTCTTTAATCATATATATGGCTTTATACTCACTAAGCTCTCGTTTTTTCTTCATGAGGAGCAATTGGCGCATTTGAAACATGATAGAAGAACAGAGTAGAATGGCAATCAATTGACCATATAAATGACACTCCAATCGTTCTCGTTTTATCTTTTTACAATGATGAATTTGAAAGAATGACTTCCACGTTTTAAATAAAATTTCAATTTGCCAACGCAAAGAATATCAGTCATGTACCTGTCCCATCGGGACAATATCTGTAGGGATGTTTGTCATATATACATTGATACCACTGAGTCGTTTACTACGAGGAGAATACTTCATTCCTTTCTTTTTTTCTCTTATAGCTTGATCTTGTAATCGTTTTTGTTGCTGTTGTTTTGTTAATCGATGAACAATTACACGAGCTGGCACTTTATCAATCATTCCCACATAAGCATCAGCTATTTCACATGTTTGTCCTGGTTGAAGGGAGTTCATTAATTTCTCCATATCTATCTGTATATACTCTGTACCTTTCTTAATTCTTCCATCTTGAAAATAATCAGGGTTAGGATTTTTTTGATAAATACGTGTATTCGACTTAATACGAGAGATATAGTAGGCCTCTTTATCTTGTATATATTGAAGGTCTTTTAAATGAAAATAACCTAAATCTCGGATACATAAATCATTCGCTGTCACAGTTGGGACACACACAGAGCTGTAAGTGTGATCATGTTGTTTACCTGGACCTGTATGAATATGTAGGAACTGTCCACTTAACAAATCATACTCAAGTTGAATTTTCATCCCAGCTGTATGGCTGCATCCTCCTGCACCTGGATAAACCGATGAAAATACATCCGGGAGTTGAAATGCAGTTGAATCTAAAATACGAATACGCTTGAAAACAGAAGTGTATGGAGAAGAAATCGGAATAGATGCGGCCAATTTTTTGCTTAGTAGTTCGGCTAGTAGGTGTTGTAAAAGTTGGACGGCCGCCTTATTAAATCGTTGATTCAGTCCCTCAGGACTGATAAGTACTTCTGTTGATGCTTCTAAACAGCTAGATAACTGAGTTAAAGAAGTCATAGCTACATTTTGGTTCACCCATACACATAAAGCTACTAAATCTTTTGCTTGATACTTACTGGTTCGTTGTACAAAACCAACACCTCTAGCAAGATCTCGTAAGGTATTTGGAGATAAAAAACTTTGAATTTCTTGAGAAAATAGTTGTAATTCTTCAGACACAGAAACAGACATAAAAACGCCATCCTTTCCTATGATTCTACAGAAAGAATAGCGTATTTTTTCATTTTAAGGACATTTAGTTTTGCTATCGAGCTTACAAAACTAAACTGTGCGTCTTCGTATTTTTTGATATATTTATGTGAATTTTCCGAAAGGATTTTTACATTTTATGTTAAACTAAAATTAGGAAGTTGTAAAAGTTTACACTTAAACGAAGCAGATTAGTTTAATAAAAAATTAGAAATTGTGGAAAGGATGTTATTGTTGGAAGTAAGACAGATGGCTACGGCATTCTTAATTCATCAAGACAAAATATTAATGATGAAGAAAGAAAAGAGTAAAATCTTTAATTTTGAATTTTTGGGTGGTATTGGAGGTCATATGGAAGCTAATGAACTCAATTCTCCAATGGAAGCAAGTTACAGAGAAATTAAAGAAGAAACAGGATATAAAAAAGAAGAAATTAAAAACTTTAGGCTGAAATACATTCTGCTTGAGAAAAATAGTGGTGAATTGCGTCAGCAATATGTCTACTTTGGAGAAACAGATCATAGTAACTTTATTCCTTCTGACGAAGGGGAATTATTTTGGATTTCTAAGAATGAATTATTGGATTTACATACCTCAAAAATTATCAATTTAACTCTTGAACACTATTTGAATAATAAAAATAACATTGATGATATCTTGGTTGGAGCAATGATGACTGACAATGAGTTTGAATCTGTAATTCAATGGTCAACCATCAAAGAGACGGTTGGTTTTTAGATTTAAACTAACCGATGAATAGTAACTGTTTCTTATTCAACTAACCTGTTTTACATTAAGGGTGAAAATTGTAAAAATAGGATTCCTCATTAATCTTTATTTTAAATAATTGAACTTTGTTTTAACTTATCAATTGACCTTTAAGGGGGAGCACGCCATGAACATCAAGCTAAAATTTTATAGTATCCCCAAAACGAAAATGTCATCCTTTCATAGTTGTCCATAGAAATTTAATTCATTTTTTTCATTTTGGGGAAGAAGGTATTTCTTAACTTGATAGCGAAGTGACGCTCCCCCTATTAGTGGTACTGACGTCACTTCGCGGATTTTATACGTTAAGTCATTTATTGTAAATTAAGACAACCAAAAACGTTCGTTTTCGGTGGAAATCTTCCTTAGAGTAAGAATTTGTAATTGTAGCTGTATTTGCATAAAGTTGACTACATAATTGAGTGAGGGAATTACTTGCTACATGTTGACTGATCCAAATACATAAAGCAGCCAAATCTCGAGCGCCATACTTACTTTTTCGTTTTACAAAACCTGTCTCTTGTGCAAGTTGTTGAAGAATATGTGGAGATAGATATCGCTGTAGTTCTTCAGCAAACAAATGAAATTCATCTTGAATCGATAAATTCATCTTAGGTTGATAGTAATGTATGGTGGCCCCTAATAATAAATTACTAACCACGTCTTCTCATTAATTTTTTTACAATAAAATAGAACATAGCAAGAGCCACTGCAGTAATAGCAAAATATTTAATATAGGGTCCTGCTATTTCATTTATATTCTCCCACTTTTCACCCAGCTTCCAGCCTAAATATACAAATAATGCCGACCAAGGAATAATTGCAAGTGTAGTAAGCGTAATAAATCTAACATGTGACATTTTAGCAATACCTGCAGGTATTGAAATAGCATGGCGCACAAAAGGAATGAAACGTGCTGTAAATATTACACCAGTTCCATAGCGGTTGAACCATGCTTCTGCATGATCAATATGCTTTTTTTGAATGAAAATATATTTTCCATAACGCTCAAGTACTGGTCTACCTCCATAACGACCAATCCAGTATATAAATAGTTGCGCTATAACTCCACCAATTGTACCAAATACAACAGCACCGAAAAACGATATACTTCCCGATGATACTAAATATCCAGCATAAGCTAGCACAATTTCACTTGGGATTATTTCAATCATTAGTCCAAGCATAACTCCCCAATAACCAAGCCCTTCCAAAAAAACTAAAATTGAATGGATTAAATTACCTAACATCTTTACACCTACCATATACAAAATTTTTAAACATACTAAAAAATAAAGAGATACCTTATTCCAGGTACCTCTTTATTTTACATAATATACAAATTATTAATAGTAAAATATGATAAAGATTTCTTTGTTATGTACTGGTCTTCCTTTCCATAACACCCATTATCGGTAGTAAAACAAAAAACTCCTTCCTTCTAGGGTTAGTACCAATGTCCATCAAGCTAATACTTTGAAGCCTCCAAAAAACGTAAAATTTTATTATTTTACAGTTATTTATGAGAATTTAACTTATTTTTTCATTTTCGGGTATTTGCTTTTCTTAGCTTGATGGGCATGTAGCGAGACCCCTAATTAACTTTTTGTTGCTCCTGTATCAATTCTCTATCTTCTTTATTCTGTTCCCACAACAAAAAACAAATAAAAATAGTATTAATTACACCTATTAATCCGTAACTCCATAAAGGTGCTTTAATAGTTTCATACCAAATTGAATTTATAAAATAAATCCCGATCGTTATTAATAAAGAGTTAACAATAAAAGTGAAAATAATTTTATTTTTTATAAAAAAATTATCCAATTTACCAACAGAAATAATTAAAGCGGAAGTACTAGCCATAGTTAACGACATAATAGCAATTGAACGCAAACTTTGTTTATCCTGAAACACGTTTGGAGAAGAAACAATTTCAGTAACCAAATTAGCAATATAATAAAATCCAGTTAAATAAATTGAAACAACTAAAAATGAAATAGGAACCCATTTACAAAATAAAAAAATTGGTTTTGTATAAACCTTTTGTCTTGCTTCCCTTATAGATTCTCCAATAGGCATAATAATCATAATTAGAGCAATCAAATATAAATCGTATACAGGTAACTCTCCTTTAAAAATATCAATTAGAAAACTAAAAGCATCTTTTATATTATTTATCATTAAAACGCCCCAACCTTTCACTATGTATTAATCGTATCATCCATATTATACCAAGAAATGAACCTTAACGGGGATACTGCCCATCACCATCAAGTTAAAAAACTAATTATCCCCCAAAACGCAAAAAACGAGCTGAATTCACATAAATAACTGTATAGAGATAAAAATTTCGTTATGGGGGTACTTTAAAATCTTAGCTTGATGGGCATGGGGTCCGGCCACATGCCTATCAAGTTGAGGGGAATAAATATTCCTAAAACAAAAAAATGAGCCGACTTCTCAAAATAACTAACTGTGAAGAAAAATTTTTTCATTTAGAGGCTACTTTAAAATCTTTGCTTGATAGCGATGTGATTCTACCCCGATTGTAATTTTTTTTAGATGTTTCTTATCTTTTCATAGGGATATATTTTCTTTAGAGATAAGTTTTTTCTTATTTAAACTATGAAGTGAAAGAAAGCCAATCAATCCACATACCCCGAAAATAACCCATGGTACGAACGTTTTCTGTAAGTTCGATGTAAACCATGTCCCTGTATAATTACCAATAATAAAACCAAATGCGAGTGAAAGTTGATAAAATCCAAAATACGTAGCTGTGTATGATTCGTTACTATAATTCGCAATAGCGATGTCAGCGTTAGGTAATACGAGTGTTTCTCCAATTGTAAATAAAATTACACAAATAAAGAGCCAATATGGGTGCTGGAATAAAGGAATGAGTGAAAAGGAAATTCCCATTAATAAAACACCGTATTTAATAATAGAGAGTGTATTGTATTTATGAAAAATCTTTCGGAATAATATCATAAATATGACGCCTGTTATTGCATTTATCGTAATAACTAAAGTAGCGAGTTGGTTACTATGACTAATGTTTTTCATATGAAGTGGAAGTGCGACAGTAAGCTGAGTAAACATAATGTAGAAGAAAATCATAATAAGTGAAAATAAAAGAAAATTTTTATTTTGTAAGATGGCTTGTATTCCTAATGTAATAGACGTGTTTTTAGTAGAAACTTGGAAGTGGTTTTTAAGAAAATAAAAAATAAGAGCAAATAATAGCATGAGAAATCCGGCTAGTGCGAAAGCATATATCGGATCTAATAGGAGTAAGAAACCACCTGCAATTGGTCCGATTATCGCACCGCAATTAAAACTAAGATTTAAGTATGTAAATAAACTTTTTCTCATATGAGTTGCTTGTGAACCGAATATGGCGCGAGCTGCAGGTTCGTAAAATGCAGTCCCAAATCCAATGAGAGCGGAAGAAATAGAAATTGTATAGAAATCTGAGCACATTCCTAAGAAAATAAATCCGATTCCTCTTAAAAATAATCCGGCTATCATCATAAAGATATAGCCTATTTTGTCAGCGATTAATCCTGAGAATAAAGGGATAACTCTAGATGTAATTGTCATAATCGTTAAAACTGTTCCGACTTGTACAGCTGAAAAGTGTAGAAAATTTAATAGATAAATAGTTAAAAATGCATATACCGCAAAATACCCAAAAGCCATAAAAAATGAAGAAATGAGCATAAAACGAATCGGCATTGAGAAATTTTTCATAGAACTCCTCCTAAGTATGTAACCATTAAAATTAATTACTGGTTAACGATTTTATATTATAATTATACATAAAGTCAGAAAAAAGTAAATTTTGGAAAGATGGTGAATATCTTTGAGCCAAAATCAAGAGGCACCTGATCAACTTGAGATAATGAGGGAGTTTTTAAATACATGGAGAATACCAAATGATACAAGAAATTCTATAGATCAGTTTCAGACGATAGATGATGTTATAACATTTAGGGAGAAATATTGGAAAGAAGAGCTTTCGTTTCATACCATAGACGAGTTAAAGCAATTTAGAGAGGATATTCGTCGTGCTGTTGAAGAGCAGGTAATGTTGCAAAAGTGGTTTGAGAAGTATCCATTCCGAGTATGTGTGGCAGAAAATATGGAGGATATCGCATATGAACCGATAGGAGAAAATAATTTGTATACGAAGATGTTACAAATTATTTTGAAGGCTATTAATCAAAAACAATGGAGGCGATTAAAAGCGTGTCCAGATTGCCGTTGGGTCTTTTACGACCATTCCCGTAATGGAAGTAAAAGATGGTGTGGCATGTATGCTGGAGGGGAAGAAGGCAGAGCTTGTGGTACAATCGCAAAAGTGAAAAATTATCGAGCTAAAAGAAAAGGAAGATCAGGTTATAACGGTTAATTCGTATAGGAGAAGAAAAAAGAGAGGGGGAATGTAAAAGTGGTGGAACAAACAAAAATGTTAGAGCTAAATAAAAAGTGCTGGGACGTAGTAGCACCTCATTTTTTTCAAGTAGATTGTTTACCTAAATATGGACCGTATACGGCATCAGAGGACGAAATCCATTTATTTGATTCAATTGAGAATAAAACTGTTCTCGATATTGGATGTGGTAGTGGGCATTCTTTGCGATACATGGCGGAGCATGACGCTAATGATCGAACGGCTATTTTAGATATAAAACCATACATTGCTGCTTTTGATGCAGGGGAAAATGTACGTGTTCCAGATTGGATGAATAAATTAATGCAAGATTATTTTTAGTGGTAATACAAAAGGCTTTGCAA
>NZ_AYMH01000032.1:0-14710 GCF_000633475.1 Bacillus sp. H1a
GTTGCAGGAAGAAAATAGAGTGCGAAAACCAAGCCATTCGGTTCCTGCGTAAAATATCAACCGTACCAAAAGAGCGTCCAAGCGTTGGACATCTAGGGTTGGAACACTCCAAAGTAACGCTCAGGGAGATGAAAGGTTGCTTTCGTCGTGGAACTGAGAAGCTCCCACTTCAAGCTTTGCTAAGTGGCGAGTAGTTCACTAGATTATTAAGTTGTTTTACTCCATAATATTTTTATAATGAGTAAAAACAATAATAATGATTATCGACAAGAAGAAAAGATAGAACTTAATAATATTGAAAAGATGTTTAATGACTAAATCGTTGTTGGACTAACGAGAGCTTTAGTTTAAATAGGGGTCCCATCCCATCGCTATTAAGCTAACAAAACTAAATTTCCTTAAAATGAAAAAACACGCTATTCTTTCTGTAGAATCATAGGAAAGGATGGCGTTTTTTATGTCTGTTTCTGTGTCTGACGAATTACAACTATTTGCTCAAGAGATTCAAAGCTTTTTATCTCCAAATACCTTACGGGATCTTGCTAGAGATACTGGTTTCGTACAACGAACCAGTAAATACCAAGCAAATGATTTAGTCGCTTTATGTATATGGATCAACCTCTTTAGCTCAGTTATCTAGCTGTTTAGAAGCATCGACAGAAGTACTCATCAGTCCTGAGGGACTGAATCAACGGTTTAATAAGGCAGCCGTCCTACTTTTACAACACCTACTAGCCGAACTACTAGGCAAAAAATTGGCCGCATTTATGCCGATTTCTTCTCCATACACTTCTGTTTTCAAGCGTATTCGTATTTTAGATTCAACTGCATTTCAACTCCCGGATGTATTTTCATCGGTTTATCCAGGTGCAGGAGGATGCAGCCATACAGCTGGGATGAAAATTCAACTTGAGTATGATTTGTTAAGTGGACAGTTCCTACATATTCATACAGGTCCAGGTAAACAACATGATCGTACTTACGGCTCTCTGTGTGTCCCAAATGTGACAGCGAATGATTTATGTATCCGAGATTTAGGTTATTTTCATTCAAAAGACCTTCAATATATACAAGATAAAGAGGCCTACTATATTTCTCGTATCAAGTCGAATACACGTATTTATCAAAAAAATCCTAATCCTGATTATTTTCAAGATGGAAGAATTAAGAAAGGTACAGAGTATATACAGATCGTACGAAGCTTTTACGAGGAATTACGGTATATATGACAAACATCCCTACGGAATGGGTACCAAAAGAGAAAATTTGTGAAATCGAAGGATTACCTGGAGAAATTTTAAGTATGTTTAAAATAGGAGGAAGGTAGAAGATATACCTCCTATTAAACAACTTTAAAGGGCAATACTACTTACAAACTGTAGTATTGCCCTTAATTTTTTACATCAAAAAGCAACGATTTTATTGTCTCTGTACACGAAATTAATAGTTTGTTTCTTATAAGGAATACCGCCAGCAAAAGAATAGAGATAGTTAACAAATATCTATTTTGTAGCTTACATGTGAACATAACTATACTTTTATTTTGCATGTATAAATTATTATTGAATATAGATATATTCTTCTCTATTATAATTTATTATCATATCGATGTTGATTTAGAGTAGTTTATGCGAAATGAAACATTGGGGTTTTTTAGAAATAAAAAATACGATGGATTGTTTTATTCTATTAATTCACATAATTTCCAAAATTAAAATCTTTAATTGTTAATATTTGTTATATAATGAAATTGTCGGACCAGGCATCAAATAGTGTCCCTTATGTTTCTGTTGAAACAGTTTGATTGTCCCGTGTATTAACCTTAAAAAGAACTTGGTTACAACAAAAAGTATGTGAACAAACACAAATCTCTAACCATCTCTTCTTTTATTTTCAACGGATTCGTATCCTAGATGCCAACGTATTTTAAGTACCAAATGTTTTAGAGAATGTATATTCAGGCTCTCGAGGATGTGCCCAAACAGTCGAAATCAAAATTCACCTTCTAAGTTACAACGCACATGCGTATATATGATTCTCAATCTATCCATGAATGTATATAAACAGCTAAAGGAATGGGAAAGGATTAAAATTATTTTAATTTTGTTTATTAATTCTTGTACAAGAATTAATAAACAAAATATCATAACATAAAAAAAGAATTGCAATCCATGTATTCTCTGAATATAATAAATGTAAATTGTATCTAAATTTTCCAAAAATACAGACATATGTTTTCGGAAGGTAAATTGAATAGAAAAAACATTCATTTAATAGGTGGATTGTTAAGTGTATTTATTTTTAAATACATAGATTTAAATTCTAAAAATTGATTTTTTGAATTAGTTTTTAATAGTATAGAATAATATTTACACCCGTACATTTAGTTAAGTAAGTAGTGCCTTTAATAAATATTGTAAATCCGATTAAACGATAAAGATTATAAGAAAATATGAAATTATAACACAATCATTTTTTATACCTACAGGTTTCTGAATAATCAAACTAATATTCTTTTACAGCAAATACAATCAGCATGTAAGTTTTTTACTGAAAATTCGATGAATGGTGGGAATGAAATGAAACGCAGGATGTTAACAATATGGTTTGGAATTATAAGTTTAATCATTATATTGCTAGGGGTTTCTATTCCACAAGCAGCAGCCGAGATAATACATCAAGAAAAGTTTGAAATGAACTGGAATTATATTAAATTCAAAGATACTAAAGTAAAGATAAAGGCAGACTTACTAAGAACGTCATCAAAAGATATTGCATATTGTTTATCACCTGATCTGAATTCACCTAACGGAGATGATCTCCCTGAAATTGGAAGAGATAATGATTTTGTATATCGTGTCTTACTTTATGGATATCCTCAAAAAACGCCGGCTGAATTAGGAGTTTCTACAAAAGAGGAGGCCTACTATGCAACTCAACTAGCGATCTGGATTGCATCTAAAAAAATTGAAATTGCCGATTCAAAGCCAGAAAACCAACAGGTATATAACCTTGTAAAACAATTGGTAGAAAAAGCTTCTAAAGGTACTGAAGTTCAGGAAACATATTTGAACGTAATACCTACTGGAAAACAAACTGTAGAGCAGAATGGGGAATATTTTGAAACAAATTTATATAGAGTTCAATCAAATTCAGTATCTGGAGTATACTCAGTTCAAATGGAGGGTGCACCAGAAGGAGCTAAAATTATAAATGAACAAGGTGAAAACAAGAATGAGTTCTCTATAGAGGAAAAATTTAAAGTTATGATTCCCAAAAATGCAACAAGTGGAAATTTCAAGATAAGAGTAAATGCAAAATTGCAGAGCTTACAAGCAGTTATCTTTGATGGCCAACAAAGGATTCAAAATACAACTGCTTTATTACCAAGAATGAGTGAAAAAAGCAGTACAGATATAGTAGTAAAATGGGAGTTTTTAGGGGCGTTAAAAATTATGAAAGTAGGAGAAAATAGAGAGGCTTTAAAAGGGGCAGTGTTTGAGGTTGTAAGTGAAAATGGGGATTTTAGACAAGAAATCACTACAACTGAGAATGGGAGTGCTACATTAAATAAACTTCCTACTGGTACGTATGTTGTAAAAGAAATTCAGGCTCCAGAGGGTTATGTACTTGATCCTAAAATAAAAAAAATGGAAGTAAAAACTGGCGAGATAGCAGAAATAGAAATAAAGAATCAAAAAATAACAAATGGCCTGGAAATTAAAAAAGTGGATGCTACATATGAAAGTGCTAAACAATCTTATGATATACAAAGTAAAGAGCACATAATGGAAAATGATCTTGCAAGTAAGGAAAAGCATCACCTGCCATCAACAGGAACGAAGTTTCCAACTGTCCCGTTTGTAGGACTAGGACTTGTTATTTTAGGAATCTATATATTAAAAATAGGAAAAAATCATAGTTAAAAACTATAAACAATAAGGATTTTGTTACCACTGCTTAAATTTAAATATGCTAAGAAATGTTTTGTGAAAAATGTAGATTATAACAATTCCTATAAATGAAAACGCTTGCAATAAATTAAATTATGAAAAAACTATATGATATACCTAAACGTTTTTTGTCATATGTAACAAGAAGCATAAGATGGCCGTTTTGGCCAACTTATGCTTCCTATAAGTGTAGCCTTGAAATAAAGTTGTACTGTTTATAAAAAAGTCGTACCGTTTTGAATAAAGTTATACCGTTTATAAAAAAGTTGCACTGTTTACAGTCCTTTTTATTTTCAAATTAATGTGATATATTCATAACATAAAGAGCGAAATATATCACATAGGAGGGATTATATGAAAAATAAATTATCTTATTTGGGGTTTCTCGGTTTTTTTGGTTTTTTAAGCCCGTTCTCATTTTTAGGTGATTATTCATCGTTTGTAGGTTATTTTTTCGGTTTCTTTTTCTTCTTTTTGTATGCAAAGGTTGTGCCTGATGAACTCTTTATACAGCATGTTCGTATCGCCGCTACAAGAGCATTTTTCGTAGCACTCATACTGGGCATTATAGTAACATTAAGTGTTTTGATTTTGGAAAACTTAGATGTAATTAGATTCCTTGTTACAATTTCGCTTTTCATACCATTCGGTACATTCCTAATCAGTCTTGAAATATTTGAACATAGAGAAAAGAAAGGGATGCAAGATGCCAATTAAGACTCGAATGAAAGAATATAGGGTAAGGCTAAATATGTCTCAAGAAGATTTAGCTAATAAGGTAGGTGTTAGAAGGGAAACAATTGGCAATCTCGAAAATGGAAAATATAACCCTTCATTCAAACTTACTTATGATATTGCGAAGGTTTTAAAAGCACCTATTGAAGTTCTGTTTTGGTTTGAAGAATAGGCTAGGTATAAGTAAACGGTTATAATAGATATGTTCATGAGTTTTAATCAATCTTTTTTATAAAAACTAAATGCAGATATCTAACAAAAGACTCCATTTTGATTAAACTTTTTTCAGAATGGAGTCTTCTTATTTACCATATAATATGTGTTTGTGAAGATTTTTTGATTAAACTTTATTTCAAATCAACAATAAGGGAGTAGCTTTTCTTGGTGTTTGCCAATCCTTTTCATGTATTTTGTTAAGTAATAATAAAAATTGTTTAAAAAACGTCAGTCATACTTTTCAATAATCAAGCCAGATATTGAATAAGTGATTGTTAAATAACTCTAAATTTGAAATAATTATTATTAGGTAAGCTTTTACCCCCGTTCTAAATTTAGGACGGGGGTATGCTTGTTTGAGGTTTTAAAAATCCAATAACTTTACTGGCGCTTTACATTAGAACTTAATTTAGTTAGCAACCATCTATTTTATATTTTTTATATGCTAATGGTGTCATATTCATCGACTTTCGGAATTTATCGATGAAATAGCTCGTACTATTAAATCCTACTTGATAGGAAACTGCCGTAACATTGGATTCTGCTTGTTGCAGCAGTATTAAGCTTTGTTGAATTCTATAATCAGTTACATAGGTCAATGGGGTTTTCTTTAAAAGTCGTTTAAAGTATCGACAACATTCAGATCGACTCAATTGACCAGCTCTTGCAATATCATCTAACATGATCTTTTCAGCGTAATGTAGGTGTATCCAATTTAACATTTGTTTCATTCGATTATTCTTTAACATTTCTGCCTGATTGTGTTCTAATTGTACACCATTAATAATTAAATTTTTCCATATTAATGTTAACTGTATGGTGATGTCCATTTCATAGTATGGTGATTTTTGTTTAATCAATTGATGAATCTTTCGAATGGCGTCTAAAATGTTTTTCCCCCAGGTCTTATTTTCAAATAAATATATGTATGGTAAATTAGTTGCTTGAGTATAGGGGAATACATAGCTTGAATAGAGTTCTTGTGACAAAATAAAATGAGGAGCTATGTTTAAGCAAATATAGATACAGCCCGATTTATTACTTTCTTCTGCCATATGTAAGTGGCCACTGTTTATAAATAACCCATCCCCCTTTTGAATTACTATTCTTTCTTCATTTATTTGAAATATTGCTTCTCCTTTTAAAATCAAAACAAGTTGAACTTCCTCATGCCAGTGGAGTGGTATATATCCATGGACATTTTGGTTAATTGTTGTCTCGTAACAAGCAATTGGAAGCATAGTGGTACGATGTTTAGTCCGTTCGTTTAAGTTTTCATCAATAATGAAGTTTTTCAGTTGCAAATTATCACCTCAATATAGTTATATTTTTTAGTAATATTTCAGTATTATTTAATCATTTTTGCACTTATTATAACACTATTATTACATTTAAGGTGGAGAGTAAATTATGAATGAATCAACTAGAAGAACTGGATTATTTCTCGTTATTATGGGAGCAATATTTTGGGGGATTGGTGGAACAGTTGCACAGAAGCTCTTTCAACAATACACAATCAATATGAATTGGCTTGTAACGACAAGATTGCTCATTGGAGGTTTTTTACTCTTAATGGTTCAATTTTTTAGAAAAGACCGTGAACAGATACTTGGTATATGGAAAAATAAAAGGACTGCTATTCAGCTGTTCATCTTCGGATTACTTGGCATGCTTGCGGTTCAATACACATATATGGCATCCATTAAACATGGTAATGCTGCTGTTGCGACACTATTACAGTATCTAGCACCTGTAATGATTATTATTTACTTAATTTTACGTAAACAAACTGTACTAACACGACAAGATATATTAACCGTTGCGCTTGCTTTAGGTGGTTGCTTTTTTTTATTAACCAATGGATCTATCTCTCAACTATCTGTATCAAAATCTGCAATAGTTTGGGGTGTTTTATCTGGAGTAGCGTTAGCATTTTATACCTTATATGCAGTTCCTTTGCTGAAGCAATTTAATTCCCTTGTTGTTGTTGGGTGGGCTATGATTATCGGAGGTTTGGCATTAAGTTTTATTCATCCACCTTGGCAAATAGATAGTATGAATTTACCAGTAGAAGCCTATTTATACGTTGGATTCGTTGTAATATTCGGTACAATGCTTGCGTTCTGGTTTTATATAGAGAGTCTGCAAAGTCTTTCACCTAAAGAAACAAGCCTGTTGGGTAGTCTAGAGCCACTAGCAGCGGTTTTAACAACAGTTTTTTGGCTAAAAGAACCTTTTGGAGTTTTTCAATGGGTTGGTACAGCTTGTATTATTGGAATGATTTTATTATTAGCATTGAATAAAAAGTCTTCTCCAAAGAATTAGTCAACACTATATAATAAAAAAGCCCTTCATAGTTAACTAACTGTGAGGGGCTTTATAATGTTAATCTGTATTTTCTATAAATACATTGTTTCACAAATCCAGCCCTTGAATGAAAGAAGGGAGGACGATTTATTTCCTCCCTTCTATAGAGATTAGATTTAAATGACTTTATTGTTATATTTTTAAGTACTGTGAAGTATTTTACATCGAAAGTTAAAAAACTTTATTTTAAACCAACATTTTGTAAAATTCACGGCCAGCTTATGGATTAATAATTAACTTACGGCCAATTTATGCTTCCCATTCTGTTAAATAATTAGATAATTATCTGCAAAAATAAGTGTTTTCTGGCCAACTTATGCTTCCAAATACGGCCAACTTATAGGTGAAGTGACAGCATATAAGAAATAGTACCCATTCTTCTCTATTTACCTATTCTTACATTTATCATAATTTATTATGATATTGATATTGTTTTAAAGTGTTTTGCATAAAATGAATAATTGAGACTTTTAGAGACAAATACCTCTATGACCTTACTCGTTTTCTTAATTCACATAATTTTCAAATATTAAAACTCCACATGTTAATATTTGTTATATAATGAAATCAAGCCATATGTAAGATGGTTTCCCCGTTACGAGGAATGAGATAGTTTGATTCACCTTTTATACATTATCTGAGAAAGAGCTTGTAGTGATTCCTACAAGTTCTTTTTGTTGCTCTTACAAATACGAAAATATCCTTTTTTATGTATTCATTAGCTGTTTAGTATATCGAAAAATGATGTAGAATTTACCTCTTCTATTATAACAGTATTAAGCATGATTTTAAGATGAAATATTGCATATTAAAATGTATTGATATGAGTTAATACACTTAATATAATGAGAGTATAAGATTTACTACATCATAATATTAAAAAGGAGGAAATGATTATGGAAATCGCAATGGCAGTTTTAAAATTCATAGGTGGAGCAATTCCATTGGTTCAAGAACTTTTAAAAGCATTTATGTAAGTTTATTACGCCGCAATTATTTATAGAAATTATCAGACAAATGATCTGTATATCAAAGATAAATTGATGTGCAGATCATTTGTCTGAAAAAACTTTAAACAAGAAAAAGAATCCCAGAAATCATAAGGGATTCTTTTTCTGTATGTGTAATTATGGCTGTACCCCATGCCCATTAACTTAAGAAAACAAGTTACCCCCCAAAAAGAGAAAAATAAACTTCGATGCTATAAAAACACAAAATTTCCATTTAAGGGGTACTTTAAAATCTTAGCTTGATGGGTATGTGGCTGTACCCCACATACTTATCAACCTAGTGAAAATAAACACCCAAAAACGATAAAAAGCAACTTAGTTGCTATAAAAAACAGCAAATATTCTGTTATCTATTTCTAAAAATTTGTAATATTTACAAAAATATAAAAACGATATACATTTTAGTTGTACCAAAAAAATCCAAGCAAAGAGGAGATGGTTGTATGTTCAAGAAGTTAGTAGTAGGAGCATTAGCAGCTGTGTTTGCATTAACTGGAGGATTAGGAACGATATCAGCAAGTGCAGAGAAAGATAATACGATTAAATCTTTCGACTATGTAACTGTAGATGGAAAGAATGTGGATGCCACAGCTAAAGTAAATAATAAGCTCAACGGAGACATCAAAGTAACCATGGTTCTACCTAAACAAAATACAAATGGGGATTGGTTAGCATATGGCTTTACGAGCAGAGAGACTTTGGATGCTTTTATTGAAAAAGATCAAAAAAGACTTGAAAATGAAATAAAGCCCCTAGGTATGGGAGGTAGCGGACCTGGTAGTACTGATTTCTATGATAAAGATGGACAGTATTTTTCTTGGAGCTATGGGTTTAAAAACTTACCTTCTAGCTGGAATGACAGAATAACTTCCATAAGAACAGCGTCACCTTCTGCAAGTTATTCGACGACACTGTGGGAACATACTTCAACTCAAGGATATGGCAAAGGAGTCTTATTTAGACACTCTGATTGGTATGGTAAAATTGCTAATCTAGCTGCAGATTGGAACGATAAAATTTCAGCAATTGAAATCAAATAGTAGGGGTACAGACTTATCGCTATCCAGGTAAGAAAAGAAAATAACCCAAAAACGAAAATTTTATCTCTTCTTAGTGGTCTATGGGAATCTAGTTCATTTGTTGTTTTAGGATATAATGAATTTCTTAACTTGATAGCGATGTGGATGTACCTCATCTTTATAATTAAATCTATATTGTAAACTAAACAACTTTTTTGTCACTTAACATTCTGCTCTCTTTCGAGCCGATTCAGGAACAGTACTAGTTTGAGATATTCCCCGTGAAATTGGTCGGAAAGAGGGCAGAAAGGTTCTTATCGATCCTATATTTAACATATCTCGAATATCGTCCCTCCTCTTTAATATTCTAATAAACAATGAAAGAGCCGTTACGTTTGTGACGGTTTCTTTTTGCTATACTGGGATAAAGGGGAGATGAATTGTGTTAGAAGAAAAAAGAATTGCTATATTATCTAATAAACGCTACTGATTACATAGGAAATCCATCAGAAATAGACAAAGCACCAGGCATTAAAGATAAACTTATTGAACAAGGCTATTTAGAGGATGTAGGCGAGATAAAGTTTACAGAAAAAGCTATAGACTTACTAAATAACTTTTATGAAGAGCACGCTTCTCGTGCGTTGGGAGTGCTTAAGATGTTAGGATTACCAGCAGCGGAAATATCGTTCTATGAAATATGTTATTGGCTGGTAATGGAAGAGAAAATGTATTGTGCTGAGTATCTTCTCAAAAGGTTAGATGAAGATGGGAGAGTGCGAATTGATGAGAGTAGCGATTGGCGTATGAGCATGAAGTATTATGGATTAGAGGATTAAGTAACTATGTAGGATAGTTTTTGCAATGTAAGATTTTCTTCTTTTCTGTCTAATAGGGGTCACCATACATGCCCATCAACTTAAGAATTTTATAACGCCCCCTAAACAAAAAATTGTACATTTTCACCTGGAGATGTCAATTTTCTCGTTTTGGGTTATTTGCATTTCTTAGCTTGATAGCGATGGGATACCACCAACATTTCAGAAAAAACCCACGCTAAGAGCATGCAAGATTTTATACAGTTTTTCGGCTAATCCAGTAACAAGCGAGAACTCTAAAACCCACGTCAGGATAGGGATGTATAAAAAAATAAATAGATTCATAGAAAAAGAAAAAGGCGGATTCCTTGTAAGAATAGGGATCCTCCGTTGTCCTTGCTACCGATAATAGGACGTTATGTTAATCTCACATGTATAGAATATACAACATAACTTTATGGTGAAATCTTGTTAAAAAGGGGAAATAATCATGGTGATTGATTTAGAAATGGATAAAGAAATGCATCCAACAGTTGCTCTTTTATATGCAACAGTTAAGGATACATACAAAAGATTAAATATATTAGTATCAGATATAACACAAGAAGAACTAGATTATAAAGGACCAACTGAAAATCTAAACAGTATAGGTCAATTATTAAAACACTTATCAGTAGTAGATTTACACTGGGTATATCGATTAAAGAATGAACCTATACCTACAAATATCCAATTAGAATATGGTCCAATGATTAATCCAAATGGAAAACTTCCTTCAGTAAATAACGTATCTATTAATGAATTAATAAAAGCTTATGATAGAGTGCAAGACATGTTTCATTTAGAATGTACAAGGTTATCTGAAGATGATTTAAATCAAATTGTTTCATACGAAAATGGAAAGCAGGCGACAATTAGATGGGGAATATGGCATATAGCTGATCATAATCGTTATCATCAAGCTCACATTAGCTTGCTAAAAAAAATATATAGAGAACAACAAGAGAATATTTAACTTCCGACAACGAGAATTATGTAAATGAGCTGTCCATATGGGCAGCTTATTGTATTTTTTGCTTAGCGTGGTTTTTTTCCGAAATGCTGGCGGTACCCCATCGCTATCAAGCTAACAAGACAATATACCCCCTAAAATGAAAAAGGCGTTATTCTTTCTGAGAAATCATAGGAAAGGATAACGCCTTTATATCAATATGACGGTATCCTATATGAAAAATTAACATCGTTCCAAATGTATATATTGTATATATTGTACACATTGTGTATAATGTGTTCATAAGCATTTAAGAGGCAAGGAGTTGAATCATGAAAATCTTACTATCTAATAAGTCTAAGTCACCTATTTATCAACAAATCATTGATCAGATTATATTACAAATATCAAATGAAACATTGAAAGTAGATGATTCGTTACCTTCTATGCGTTCATTAGCAAGAGACTTGAAGGTAAGTGTTATTACTTCAAAAAGAGCGTACGAAGAACTTGAAAAAGCGGGTTACATCTACTCTATAGTAGGGAAAGGCTCGTTTGTTGCAAAACAAACAAAGAAACAACGAGCGGATGAACCAAGTGATCCAATACGTGAAAAGTTCAGTACAATCGTTCGAGAGAGTAAGGCTAATCATTTATTAAGGGATGAGTTAATACAAATTATTAATTGTATTTATGAGGAGGAATAAATATGGAGAACATTGTAGAAGTGAAAAATGTTTCAAAAACATATAAGGGATTTTCTTTAAAAAATGCATCGTTCAACATCAAAAAGGGGTTTGTAACGGGATTTATTGGCGCAAATGGTGCTGGGAAAAGTACGACAATTAAACTTATTATGGATCTTATTAGCAAGGATAGCGGGGATATCACAGTTTTTGGTAAAAATCATCAAAAGGACCAAGTTTCTATTAAAGAGCGTATAGGATTCGTATACGATGACAATATCTATTATGAAGATATGACAATTCATCAACTGAAAAAATTCATTGCTCCAGCGTATAAAAAATGGGATGAGAATCAGTTCCAATCCTACTTACAGCGCTTTGAGTTACCGACTAACATAAAAATGAAAGAGATGTCTACAGGGATGAAAATGAAGACTTCCCTAGCGTTTGCACTTTCACACCATGCCGAATTTATACTTATGGATGAACCGACATCTGGACTCGACCCTGTATTCCGAAGAGAACTTTTAGACATCCTTTATGATTTAATGGTTGATCAAGATAAAACAATTTTTTTCTCCACACATATTACCACTGATTTAGATCGTATTGCTGATTATATTGTATTTATTCATAATGGTGAGATTGTGTTTGAGAAAGATATACATAGTATTTCTGAAGAATATGCAACTGTAAAAGGGGATAAATCCTTGCTTACGCCTAAAATCAGAGAACAATTAATCGGGATTCGTGAAACAAACCTGGGATTTGAAGCACTCACAAGTAACGCCAGCCGTTCACGTACACAATTAGGGAATGATGTATTAATTGAAGAAGCGACATTAGAAGATATTATGTACTATACAAAAAAGGGGAATGTTCAATATGTATAATTTAATATTAAAGGATTTTCGATTGCAAAAATTATTGATCTTACTCTACCTACTTAGTATATGCTTTTTTATAGGGACGTTTGGAAGTTTTTGGTTCATAGTCGTTTTGGTGGCTGGTTCTTATATGATAAATCTACATTATTACGACGAAAAGAATAATAGTCACAAATTTATTAATAGCCTGCCTTATAGTAGAAATAAAATTATTATGTCAAAATATATTGGTACAGTGTTGTTTACGATTCTAGTAGTTCTATTCTCATTATTGATACAAGCAGTAATTCAAGTTGCATCCCCGACTTATGGAGTTGAAATTGAAAATCCACAGACCATTGTGGTTAGTATTCTTACTGTCATGCTGTTTACGTCTATCTACTTACCATTTTTCTATCGCTTCACCAATAAATATTTGATGGCTGCTGTCAGCATTATTTTCCCTGTATGTGTTGTTTTATGGAGACCAATTGAGGCATATGTAAATATTACTGACCTTGCATATGGCGTTACTACACAATTTACTATTAATCAACTAATTACACTTGCTTCAATCGTTACCATGCTTATATTTATCGGATCTTACTTCTTAACGGTGAGAATTTATAAACGTACTGATTTTTAAAAATTCTTTTTAACTGAAATATAGAATACCTAACAAATAACTGTTGTACAGTTTTTTCTTAAACGCTTTGGTGCTACTCAATCGCTATTAAACTAATAAAACAAAGTTCTCCCCTCAAATGAAAAAATGCGCTATTCTTTCTATAGAATCATAGGAAAGGATGGCGTTTTTCATGTCTGTTTCTGTGTCTGACGAATTACAACTATTTGCTCAAGAGATTCAAAGTTTTTTATCTCCAAATACTTTACGGGATCTTGCTAGAGATGTTGGTTTTGTACAACGAACCAGTAAGTACCAAGCAAAAAATTTAGTAGCTTTATGTGTATGAGTGATCCAAAATGTAGCTATGACTTCTTTAACTCAGTTATCTAGCTGTTTAGAAGCATCAACAGGAGTACTCATCAGTCCTGAGGGACTGAATCAACGATTTAATAAGGCGGCCGTCCAACTTTTACAACACCTACTAGCCGAACTACTAAGCAAAAAATTGGCCACATCGCCATCAAGCTAAAATTTTATAGTACCCCCAGAACGAAATTTTGTGCTAACTTGTAGCAAAAAAGCTCATTTTTTCATTTTGGGGTAATTCTTAATTCTTAAGTTGATGGGCATGTATGGTGAGGCCAATTAGAGGAGTATGGTATATTTGAAAAAGCACCGATATACTTGCAACCAAGTAAAAAAGCGCCCTGTAAACAGGGCGCTTCGGACATATATTAGGCTTTAATTAATGACTAATATTAGCATTTGGATGTAATGTTGTTCCTCCAATTGAAACTTTAATTTCATTTGTTAATGGAACATTTTGTTCATTAATAATTGTTCTCCACCATTCCCATGCAAGACCTGTACATTCTCTTGCTACGACTTTTACATTTTTTGAATTCGGTGGAAGTGGTATGACTGTATTGAAATGAGCAGTTCTGTCTCTGCCGTTTCCTTCCCAAGTTTTATGGGTTAGTACTTCTTTTCCATTTTGATCATATGAGAGTTCATCCCAAGATACATCAAATTGAGCAACATATCCACCAGTATGATCAAGCGTCATTTTAGCACTAGAATATTCTGTAGTTGTAGTCTCAATATAATCTGTATTATTATGAACAGCAGCAGTTGCATTATCTTTTAAGAAAGTACTTGTATATGAAATTGGGTATGCTGGATTTTTAGAACTTAATTCTGCATTATCTTTAATGATATTTCGGATTTCATTAAAATCTTTTGTAACAACCTTGTTATGCTCTTTTGCATCTCCGCCTAATACTACAGCGGTAAAGGTACTGTCTTCAAAAATATCTTTGTACTGTCCACTCGCTTCAACGCCTTGCCCCTTAATTAAGGCTTTAAAAGCAGTTTGTACATCTTTGCTCTTAGATGATGTTTCTAATTTCACATAAACTGTT
>NZ_AYMH01000033.1:0-46389 GCF_000633475.1 Bacillus sp. H1a
CCTATTGGGACAGTAACTACTGAAAATGCGCATTATACTGACTGGTCTGGGCATCATTTTTGTTTATCTTCTAGAGGAGATCTTGTTTTGACAGAAGAAGTTCTCTTATTTCTAAAGTCATTTGCATTAAATTATTGTGATATTACTCCATTAAAGAGAGCTTAATTATTTAGAGTCAAGTTATTTTATGATTTGACTCTTTTTGAATATCTTTCCAGAGTGGCCCCTCATACCCAGAATCGTTTCCGTACCCCTAGCTAGGTGTTCTAGAACATGAGGAGACATATGTCGTTGTAATTCTTCAGCAATCGGTTGAAGTTCGTCAAGAATCGAAAAATCCATAAAAAAACGCCATCCTTTCCTATAATTCTACAGAAAGGATAACGTCTTTTTTGCTTTATGGATAGTGTAAAACCTTAGCTTGATAGCGATGTGGCCGGACCTCTAAAATAAACTACTTTGGTTCAAAATTAATATTTATTTTCAGTTATTAGGTGGAAAAACACTTACTGGTATGTCCGACTTATACAATTGCTCTAATATCTTTTGATCTTTACAATATACTTCTGCATAACTATATTTATTTACTAAATCAATTCTTACAAAAATTGTTTCTTCGGTATTGCACCACCACTCAAAATATTTATCTGAAAATGATTCTCTCTTAATTTTATTTAAAGCTTCCGTTTTTTTAAACTCATCAATTTCACTAATTTTAGCCCCACGTTTTAGCCAAGTTTTATGCTTATTAACCATATAATATTTAATTGCATCATCGTCTAAAAATTCTTCTATATTGTCAGCTCTAATGAAAAAACTTCCCATGCAGAAATCATATATTTTCCCATCCTCATCAATACAAGGTCCAAAATCTCCTGCATAATGATAATCCATACATTGAACATAGTATTTTCCGTTTTCTTTTTTAAAAAATTTAAGTTCATATTTTGCTTCAAATTCATTGAAGTAAAACATATCCATTTGGAAACCCTTATAAAATCTTTCACCAATTTTATACCAAATGCCACCAAATGATACTTGAAAATCAATTACTTTATCAAAAATGGGTATTCCTTCATTGGCAAATATTCTTTTAATTTCATCTATATTTTTAATTGTATCAACTTTCTTACCAGATAATATCATGTCATTTACTGTCTCAGATAAGATTTTTTTCTCCATACTTTTAATACCCTCCATATGAATTTTTGTTACGAATTTTATAACAACTATTCTTTAGTTTATATATTATACATATTAACTCTTGTGACTATCTACATAAAGGATATAGGCCAATAAAAAATCACTTCTCGTTCTCAATTTTTTCGTTTTGGGGTATTCGCTTTTCTTAGTTTGATGGCGATGGGGTGGTACCCCTAATACCCCAGAAGGAAAAGAAAAGTATAATTCCTTTAACGTACAGGGCGTTCCATATATCATTATAAAAGATCATGAAAATAACACTCAAAATGTATCTTTGAATTAAAGTTTGATTAAAAAGTGCGTTCAAACCCTTACTTTACAGTAAAAAATAGAAGCTATTTTGAAAAAAGATTGATTAAAATAGCTTCTATATTTGTGCATATATATTGTGTTTTTATAAAAAAATTTGATCATTTTAGCAAGCGAATAGTGAAGATTCACTCCTGTTTCAGTATTATCTACATTTACTACATAAAATTTCGTTTGCTCTCTTAGCTAATACTTTATCTAATTGTCCAACAGGCATATTTTTTTCTTCAGGTAATACTAAAGAAACTGCAAATTGTTCACCATGTTCGATTGTTTTACCACATTGTGAACATACTAAATTTACATCTTTAAAATGATTTTTTAATTTATCTAACATATTATTTATTCCTCCTATTTGATTGTTTAATATAAAATATATAAATATCATTATATTTATTATACAAGATTAAAAAGAAAAGATGGAGTGGAATTCCAATTCACACCATCTTTAGCAACAACTATTTTATAGATCTGCAATAAAACTTTTTTACATATTATCAATCTTTATTTTAAACGACCAGACTTTTTTATAAATTATCAAACTTTGTTTTAAAGCCACACAAAAATCAATTCTTGGATTCAGCACTCAATTATTAGAAGAGGCTATTTTATAATAATCATCCCCAAAAAAAGAAACGAACAAAAATGTTCGTTTCTTTTTCATGGTGTTTAATGCTCAAGAAAACTTATAACCGCATAAGTATATAGAACGACTAGGGCAAAGGCACATATTCCCATAATAATAATCGCTAGTGCGCTTTTCTCTTGTCTAAACCCTATAATTCCAAGAATAAATGCACTCAACATCGTTACCTTAAGCATATTAGAAAGGTTGGGAATTGAATATTTACTCAACCAGGTAGAGAAACTTACAATTGCTAAAAAAGAGAACAAAGTTAGAACAATAGATGATATATTAATGTGCTTCCCATACTTCAAGTGCATTTCGCTACCCCTTTTCTTTTCATTAGTGAATAATAGGTAGATGACTATATTTTTATTTTATTCTAAATTTTCTTGAAAGTATAGAGCAAAAAGAAGAGGTTGTCCCAAAAGTCGCTGAATAGTTACTTTTGGGCAACCTCTTTTCTTTATTTTTATTTTCCTCTAGTTTAGAGATACTTGCTTCTTTTTAAATTTTTCAAGTTCTTCACGTTCACGCGGAGACAATTTTTCTAGTAGGGGTACCACCCCATTGCTATCAACCTAAGAAAATAGGTCACCCCCAAAACGAAAATTTTTTAATCCTACTAGTACACGCAAGTTTAGAAAATTCTTTACAAGAATTTAGACCATTAAAATAGGAATTAGTTTATATTAAAATTAGTTACATAGATTGAATATTGGAGGTATAGAATTAAGTTGGAAAAAGAATTTATGGTAATCAATAGCTTTTCTGGTGAAAATTTGACTGGAAATCCCGCAGCTGTTTTTTTTGATCCCAGTGGTTTAGATAATAATACTTTGCAAAACATCGCTAAACAGATAAACCTTGTGGAGACAGTATTTGTCTATCCCTCTTATAATGCGGATTTTCTATTTCGTTATTTTACTCCTAATAAAGAAGTATCGCTTGCTGGGCATCCAACAATCGCAGCATTTATGGCACTAGTAAATTCCAAGAAGATTGATCTCAGTAAAAAAAATATATATCAAATTGAAACTCAAAATGGAATACGTGAAGTTGTTATTGATAATGTTAGAAATCAAGTGCTTGTAAAAATGAAGCAAAGCTCTCCTAAGTTCATTTCACCAATAATAAACAAAAAGACAATCGCTAATACTTTGGGAATTAATGAAGCAGATATTGCTTTCAATCTTCCGATTCAAACGATTGATTTAGGCGTGAAATATTTAGTGATAGCAGTAAATTCTTTAAATGCATTAATGTCAGTTAAACGCGATATTCAATTGTTACAAGAGTTGTGTGAGAACTTGGGTGTTCGCGAAGTACAAATATTCACATTTGATACTTATGGAGAGGATTTTGATTTCCACACTAGAAATCTGTGCCCAGGGAAGGCATGGAAGATCCTGCTTGTGGAATGGGGAATGCTGCTGTTGGAGCATATCTTGCTAATAATTATTATAATAAGCAAAAGTATATTCACCTTCGAGCTGAGCAAGGTACGATTGTAAAAATGCCTTGTTTAATAGAAATGTTTATATCTAAAAAAGAAAAAGATATAGAACTTTATATAGGTGGTACTGGTAAAAAAGTGGTTGAGGGTAAGTTCTTTATTTAATTTATAGTAGGGACATCAATCTAAGATGAATTTATATCTATAATTCCAAAAAAACGCTATTCTTTTTGTAGAAATATATGTAGAAAGGATGGCGTATTTTTTCATTTGATGGAAATTTAATTTTGCTAGCTTGATAGCAATGTTGTGCTACCCCTTTGAGAACAAGAATATTATAAAGAATTGACTGTTGTTTATTTATGCCATATAATTCATATATGAAATATATGGTAGCTTTCAGAGAAATAAGAGAGAGATGTAGGAATAGTTGTAAAGTAGCATATTCATTATTTGACAGAAAATATAATTATTAACATCTAATTTGTCTAGTGTAGACTTCATTCTCTGAAGAAAGGGTGTTTTCTATGCAAATAGTGGCAAGAGAATTATATACTTTAATTAGAGATGTATATCATCAATTACAAAATAATCTGGAAAGTCAATTAGAACAATTCGACATCAGTATAGTTCAATTTGGAGTAATACAAGTGTTATCAGATTCAGAAAAAACTTCTATGTCTGATTTAA
This sequence comes from Bacillus sp. H1a, assembly GCF_000633475.1. NCBI lineage: Bacteria > Bacillati > Bacillota > Bacilli > Caryophanales > Bacillaceae > Bacillus > Bacillus sp. H1a. The sequence goes on from NZ_AYMH01000033.1 coordinate 4,284, forward strand.
AACAAAAAATTGGTTGCGCTCCTAGTAATGTTACTACTATGATTCAACGAATGAAGAGAGATGGTTTTGTAACAACTACTAAAAATCCAGCTGATCAAAGAGAAACCCTGGTATATTTAACTGAAAAAGGTAAAGAAACAAAAGAAAAAGTAAATATTCAATATAAGGTATTTCTTAAAGAAAACTTTTCTTATTTTGATGAAGAAAAATTTATAACTTTATCAGAAATTCTCAAAGACCATAAACGCCATTTATTAAATGTTGAAAAAGGAATAACAAAAGTGTAACTAATAGATACACTTTTGTTTAAACATATACTTCATATATGAAGTATATGTTTGGATATATATTTCATATGTGAAATAAAATCGAAAGACAAGGAGAGATTTAAGTGAATGACAAAGGAATTAAACCTATGTTGTTTCTACTAGCAGTTGTAGCATTTTTTGTTGGAATGGATTCTTTAGTGGTATCACCTTTAATTCCTGATATCGCCAAATCCACTGCAACACCGATGGGAAAAGGAGGGTGGTTAATTACCTCTTACGCTTTATTTTATGGATTAACAGCTCCATTTTTCGGACCGATTTCTGATAAATTTGGCCGTAAACAAATGATTGTAACAGGAATGTTTATATTTTCAATAGGAACTTTTTGTACAGGACTAACTCAAGATTTTAACACAATTTTAGTTTTCCGTGCATTAACAGGGTTATCAGGAGCTATGATTATGCCAAGTATATTTGCAATGATAGGTGATAAAATACCTTATAAAATGCGTGGTACGGCAATGGGAATGGTAATGGGGGCAATGGTTGGTTCAACAGTCTTAGGAGTACCGATTGGGGCTTTCTTAACTTCTGTTGGTAACTGGCAATGGACCTTTTATGGTATAGGGATTTTAGCAATGTTGGTTGCAATTATTGTAATGATCATGTTGCCTAAAACGCCACCAACTAATCAAATTCCAGTGTCTGCACCAGTGGCAATGGTGTCGGCGATTAAAACTGCGTTTACAAATACATCTATATTCTTTGCATTATTATCTACTTTCTTGTGGACTATTGGTTTACAGGGGATGTTTTCTTATATTGGAGTTTATTACAAAGAAAATTTTGATTTTAGTGTAGAAAAAACAGGAATGGTAATTTTTTTGGCGGGAGCAGGTAGTATTATAGGCAACGTCATAGGTGGTAAATTAGCAGATAAAATCGGTAAAAAAGTAGTTATTTCAATTGCTACTATTATCGCTGCAATTGGGGTTGTTAGTTTCTCATTGTTAACTGAACATTTAATATCTGCAATTATTGTACACGTAGTATGGAGTACATCAATTGGGTTTGGACAATCTTCATTAACTGCTTTAATCTCAGAATTAAGTCCAAAGGTAAGGGGTACCGTAATGGCTCTTAATAGCTCAGCGATGTATATTGGAATGATGTTTGCATCTGCAAGTGCTTCCTGGCTATTAGTTCACGGAAAGACATTCTTATCTATTGGCATATTATGTGCAATGGCTAGTTTTCTAGTACTACCGATTGTTCATTTTTTAGTGAAAGATAGTACAGCAACAATAGTAGACGGACAACAAACTCAAGTAAAGTGGTAAGGATAAATAATCCAAATGTATATGTCGAAATTATTTATTTAAACATTTTTTCAATGTTAAAACACCAATTCTTCCTGTAAAAAGAAGAGGTACCGCCACATCGTCATCAAGCTAAGAAGATACAACTACCCCCAGAACGAAATTTTGTACTAACTTGTAATAAAAAAGCTCATTTTTTCGTTTTGGGGTGGATTTGTTTTCTTAAGTTGATGGGCATGTATGGTGAGGCCTATTAGGAAAGTTATTCATAACACGGCTATCTATGCATCCAGTGTTCAAAGAATATTTGACCATAAAAACTGTACCCCTAATTGTTAGTTATGTCTAAGAATTAGAGGTACAGTTTTTTATCTATTTATTTATACACGTACAGCCGTACCACTTACAGCAACCATTAACATTCCGTCGCGAACCACTTCGTAGTCTACATCGATACCAACGATCGCATTTGCTCCTTTTTGTGTTGCAAGTTGTTTCATTTCTTCCATCGCAATGTCACGAGCTTCTTTTAATTTACTTTCATATGCACCAGCACGGCCACCGACAACGTCACGAACAGAAGCGAAGATATCACGCACAATATTTGCACCCATAATTGCTTCACCGTTTACGATGTCTACATACTCAATAATTTCTTTTCCTTGAATTGTATTAGTTGTTGTTACGATCATTATTAACACGCTCCTATAATCTCTAAAAAATTTATTGTTATTTCTGATGCTCTTATTATTACATGGAGACAGTAAAGTAACTATCTCCTAGCCTTACATAAAGATGACAGTTCTGTAAGGTAGTAAAACAAAAAAGCTATTTACAACATATATCTCCACTTGGATGGGAGCATATTAACTTTCTTGGAGGGATAAATTTAAATTCAAACAATCAACTACTTTAGAATCATTAAGACCATCCCGGAAGTAAAGTATCAAATCCGAAATTCCTTAACGGGGGAAAATCGGATTTTCATTTTCCAAAAAAATGTATTAGTGTGGGTTTTATGTCATTTGGTTGGCGAGACCCATATATATAAGAATTTGTTGTTAATTCGATTGTAGACCAGAACTTTGGTGAATAATTTTATTATTTTTCCAATCAAGTTTATAATTATCTATAGTTCCAAAGTTGCCACGCGTAGAATTTTTGTGATTTTCTCCTGTCCAACCTTTTATACCATTATACCATAAGAGATACACATCGTTTTCTCTAGCATGTTTTACAGATAAATCCGTTGTAGTTGCATTTTTATCTGCAATTATAATTGCCATTGTACTTGGCTGAAAACCATATCTTACTAGAGCTGGAAGTTGACTGTCTGATGTGAAATTATCTCCCGCATTAATGAATGGATCGGTACGTGAGTTCATAAATAGTTCATTACCATAAAAACCACCCGAATCTCTATTATAAGGTCCATATCCTTTATTATAAAATTGATTAAATTCTACATTCCAATCTACTTTTTTATCTGTGTTATTTGTTACAAACGTTTTATAGTCTGGTTGTTCATATGATATAGTATTAGACCAAGATGCACCGGCTGATGCAGATGATGATGGACCTTCTGGTTTAATCTCTAAACCTCCACCTACATTGTATGAAACTGTAGAAGCTACTGTTTTTGATTCAATTTCATTTTTAGGTGCCACTTTATAAAATTTTGCATTGTCATTACTTGTAATTTCTAACCCTGTTTTAAAAACAGATGGCCAGACCAACGAAGCTGCAGATGGTGTTTCAGGGTTACGCAGAAAACTTGAAGCAATATTACTTCCTTCTGTAAAAACGATTGCATATTTTTTATCAGTATTTGGATCATCAATAAATGAAACTTTTATTGAATTTTTTATGTTTGCGTCAGCATTATAAGTTGAATCTAGACTATGCATAATTTTCGCGCCTTGTCCTATATCTTCAACTTTTGGTAAAGAATCTGCGTGCGCAAATGAAGAATTAAATGCTAAAGATCCACTAACAATAGTGGTAGCCAATGCTAGAGTTTGTACAAATGTTTTAGTTTTTTTCTTTGGAGCCATTGTTTAATTTCCTTTCATAAAAAAAAATAGTAGAAATATATATGTCGATAAACAGATTCTAATTTATATTTCTTGCAATTTTCTTTCATAAATATAACAAAAGTATTACATTTAATTTCATAGAAAGATGAAATTGAGAAATTTTCATTTAGGGGATACTTCAAAACCTATGAAGAGATTAGCAGAAACATATGAAGATAAAGAATATGCAGCTGAAGTTATTGAACGTATTTACAATGAGGTTACTTCTTGTGAAGATATTGGCTTTATTTTAGATTGTAAAAAGCTATTATTGTTGATTTAAAATAAAGTGTGATAATTTGTAAAAAAGATTGATAATTTAAAACAAAGTTTGATAAAAACGGTTTACTAAGCAGAATGGAGGATTGTATTGTGGGTAAGAGTTTATCAGAAATGTCACTAGAAGAATTATGGGAACTGTTTCCTATTATTCTGAAAGAACATAATTCAATATGGAAAGATTGTTATTTACAAGAAGAAAAACTACTTAACAACATAATCAGTAATCAATATATTGAACGAATAAATCACATAGGAAGTACTTCTGTTAACGGGTTATTAGCAAAGCCAACGATAGATATATTGCTTGAAATAACAGAAGACTGTAATTTGAATTTTTTAGTGAATGTGTTGGAGAAAAACGGATATATTTTTGAAAAGCAACCACAAAAGCCTTCACCTCATATGATGTTTTTGAAAGGCTATACAGAAAAAGGATTTGCCGAAAAAGTATTTCATCTTCATGTTAGGTATATAGGGGATTGGAATGAATTATATTTTAGAGATTTTTTACGACTGCATAAAGATGTTGCCCAAGAATATAGTAACTTAAAAGTGACCTTAATGGACAAATATGAATATGATAGAGACGGATATACGGAAGCAAAAACAGAGTTTGTTAACAAATACACTAAAATTGCAAAAACGGAATTTGAATACAAATATAACCCAAACTAATAAGCATTTTATTTCAAATCAAACTTTTTTACAAAATAAGTCCTTGATATGCCAACAAAGCATTCATTTTGATCAATCTTTTTTCAAAATGGATGCTTTGTATTTATTGTGAAATGCTAGCTTGTAAGGTGTTTTTGATCAAACATTATTTCAAAGCTACAATTATGGGGGAACAATATATTATTTTTTATTTATCGAAAAATTCACGTAATTTTCACAGATGCTTTCCTTAAAAGGGGGCACCATATCAAAAAAAGAAAATTGTACGTTTGGACACAATTTGGACACATTTCAGCCAGTTCCCTGTACGTTAAGGAACCGGCTACTTACTTTACTGCTTTTTTATGATTATGAAATTAAAAAAGATATAGTAGAAATCATGTATGAAATAAATGCAAGTAACACAAGGAAGAATATAAGCATGGTATTGGAAACACATCGTTCTATTCTTTTTTTCATTTGAACTTACTTTATTTTTTTAATTTGGTAGGATCAATTTGAAGTTGGGCTTTCCAAGAACCAGATACTTTTCCAATCCTGTTTATATTTACATCTAATGTAAGTGGTTGTTTAAAGGAATCTTTCCCTTCAGGACCTTCGATAAATGTGATGACACCTTCTGGTCTATCCTTAAAACGAATACCAATTCCCTTTAATTCTGCACCTGATGCTTTTAGTTCGAATGGTCCATCACTTGCTCCTTGAATAAATGCTAATTGTCCGAAGTACCCATTTTTCTTATACTCTGGGTTTTTTTCTTGTTGACCATTTACTTTGCCGTCATCTTCAAGTTGTAACCCTGTTGTATCAAATTCAAACGGTACTACATTTCCATTTTCTTTTTCAATTTTGTAATGAACGGATATACGTGCATCTGCTACATATAATTCTTTCAGATGTACTGTAACACCTTGATCTGTAATCTTTTCATCAAGAGGAATAAATTGCCCTTTTGTAACGTCTCTTCCTTCATCAATAATCGTATCATTTGAAATTGCATTGGAAAAATAAGAGGCAACATCTGTAGCTGCAACTCGAACTTGTGGAATCATGGCTGTTGCAAAAAGCCCTGCTACCGCTACTGCAGTATACATGAAACGTTTTGATTTTTTATTCATATTTGTAAACAATCCCTTCTGCGGTTCAGTTTTTTCATTGATATAAGAAACATTTTCTAATTTTGCGTGACTTTCAAATACTTTCCACGCTTGGTCAACATCAATCTCGATTTCTTTTGATGAATGTATTGTTGCTTCCTCTAACTTGACATTTTCCCATTGATTTAATTTGGTGATTTCGAGTAATAAATCTTGGCATGCGTTACAAGTATCTATGTGTTTTGTGAATTCTTTTCTTGTCCCATCAGATAATTCACCGTCTATATATGCTTGAATAAACCCCATATCATAACAATTCATTTATTACGCCTCCTCTAATTGTTGATAGATTTTACGAAATTTTTGCTTGGCTCGGACTAATAATGTTCCAATAGATGATATGTCGATTTGAAGAACTTCTCCAATTTCTTTATATTGAAAACCAGAAAATTTCATTAATAAAATGGTTCGATCTTTCTCATTCATTTCACTAAGCGCCATTTGTACTTTTGTAATTTCTTCTTTTCTAATCCAATCATCATCTAGGGATGAAATGTGCTGTACTTCATGATATTGTATGGTTTTATCTACTCTCGCCTGATGTCGTTTTTCGGATCGTAAATACTTATAAGCTACAAAAGTAGAAGATTTTATTAGCCATCCAGATAAGTTCTCAATCCCCTTCCAATTGTTGCGGTATAACTGTAAAAATACTTCTTGTGCCAATTCTTCAGCAATCGTCTGGTTTTTGACAATCCAAACAATCTGTTTCACAACGTACACATAGTTTTGTTTAAACAAATCTTCAAATGTCACATCCGAAACAGGCCTTTCTTCCCTTTTAATCTTAAACATGTCGGTTAAAACCTCACTCTCATTTGATGCCTGTATTATATAGAACCCGAATTAATGATTTTTGTGACAAAAATTCTTATTTTTTTTTTATATGTACAAAAAAACATTCATCTTTCAATCAGATGAATGCAAAAATTAAAATCATTTTGGTTTCTTAGATTATTTGTGTAGTTTAAACCAAAAAACAAATTTTAATAATCTAAGACCATTACGAGAGAAAAATTATATAAAAAAGTAAGTAGCCGGTTTCTTAGCGTACAGGGAACCGGCTGAAATGCGTCCAAATTGTGTCCAAACGTACAATTTTCTTAAAATGATATGGTGACCCCATGCCCATCAACTTAAGAACGGAAACAAAATGAACTTTCGTTCAAATAAACTACAACACTCTTAAAACACTTTTTATTCTTAAAAATGAGCATGCCAAATAAACCTAGGTAGGTATCATTTTTAAAGATTATGCAGTTTTCTTTTGTTTTCTAAGTCCACTATACTCATAGACAACACCCATAATATCGAAGACTGTTTTCTTCTCATATCGATGAGATTTCCGCCCATTTTTCTGTAATAGGTGGAATAGACGGATTAGAATCTTTGTTATTTCTTGGGTGTCTTTCTGTATAGCTTGATACAAAAGATATAGATAATCTTGGATCATTCCTATCGCTTTATATTCGCTTAATTCTCTTTTTTTCTTTTGCAAAAGAAGTTGGCGCATTTTAAACATAGTAGAGGAGCAAAGGAAAATAGCGATTAGCTTTCCATATAATTGGCACTCTAATCGTTCCTGTTTTACATTACGATAATGGTCTATTTTGAAGAGTGATTTCCACGTTTTAAAGACAATCTCTATTTGCCAACGCAAAGTATATAACTCATGTACCTGTTCCATCGGAACCCATTCCCAAGGTGTATTCGTCACGTACACGTTTAATCCCGCTACCATTTTACTTTTCTCCGAGTACGATCTATTTTGGGATTTTTCTTTTTCCGAAATTTTCGCTCGTCGTTTTTGAAGTTGTTTTTCTGTTAATCGATTAAAAATAACACGTGCAAACAGTTGTTGTTTATCACCAATATAAGCATTTTTTAATTCCAATGTTTCTCCAGGTTGTAGTTGGTTTAAAATTTGTTTCACATCGATTTGTAGGTATTCCGATTGTTTCTTCATTGCACCATTTTTAAAGTATTCTGGGTCTGGATTTTTCACATATACATTCGTATTTAATTTCAAACGAGAAATATAGTATGTACCGCGTTGATCCATTTGATCTAAGTCTTCCAATGAAAAATAACCCAAATCACGAATACATAAATCTCCAGGTTGTAAGGTATCTAAGCACTCCGTACCAAATGTTTTGTCATTATTTTTTCCTGGTCCAACTTGAAAGTTAAGAAATTCCCCACTGTGTAGATCATATTCTAATTGGATTTTGATTCCAGCTTTTTGAGCACATCCTCCAGATCCTGGATATACATTCTCTAAAGCATTTGGCACTTGAAATACGGTGGCATCTAGGATACGAATTCGTTGGAAATAAGAGAAGAAATGGTTAGAAATTTGCGTTTGTTCACATACTTTTTGTTGTAACAGTAAAGAAAAAATATGTTGTAAAAACAAAACTGCTTTAGCATTTAAACGTTTATTTAAGCCCTCAGGGCTGAGTAAAGTACCAGTGGCTGCATGAAGCCTGCTACATAATCGGACTAAGGAATCACTTGCCACCTGTTGACTAATCCAAATACACATAGTAGCTAAGTCTGAGCCAGAAAACTTACGTTTTCTCTTTATAAATCCGACTTCCCTTGCAAGTTTTTCTAAAAATACAGGTGCAACATATCGTTGTAATTCTTCCGCAAATGGCTGTAGTTCACCTTGAATCGAGAGAATCATAAAAAAACGTCATCCTTTCTAATTTAGCCTGTTTAGAAAGGATAACGTTAATGGGCATTTGAGGGTATTAAAACCTCTTGAGTTAATGGGCATGTGGTGACCCCTTATTCCAGAGATGCTAACGAGTTTATTGAACAAGAAAAAAGGACTACCCCAGCGTCCCATTTTCACCAAAGACCCATTTACTTTAAACTATTGCACCCTTTGTATATCAACTATGATTTAACTTTCAAGTCTTTTTTTAAATAATAATGCTCAAAGTCTCTTCCTACATTATCTATACTGCCAAACACTTGATAACCATTCTTTTTATAAAAATCTAACGCTTGAAAACTTAAGGTATCTACTTTTATGAAATCGCATTTTTTATCTAAAGCAATTTTCTCTAGCTCTAATAATAATTTAGTCCCATACCCAGAGTGTCGAATGTCCTCATCTAATATAACAGTATAAATCTCCAGCCAATTCCAACATACCGCACTTAGTATTCCACCACGAACCTTGCCCTTTTCATCCTTAAGGAATAAATTGATTTCTTCATATCTACCTCCCAAATCTTTTGGGAAATGCTTTAAATTGAACCTGTAAAGTTCATCGTCAATATATTGTTTATCGTTTTTATTTAATTCTTTACTAATATGTAGTGTCATTCAAAATCCCCCTCGTTCTCTCATCACTTAATACTCCATAACCCTCGTGGAAATCCTTTCTTTTCTTCGGCTAACCTGCACCCTTAACTCACATAAAGATTTCCAGAAATGGACAGAAGAAATTTTCGTTATGGTGGCACTTCAAAATGTTAGCTTAATAGCCATGGGATGGTACTCAAAATAACAACCAGAAAAAAACTCTATACAGAGGCCTTTTTTCCTGGTATTTTTTTTGTAAATTGATATAAAGCGATTGCTCCTAAAATAACAAGTATTCCTTCAGGAACATCTAATAATACTGTTTTCCATGTTTCTGAAATTAATAATTCATTACCTGTAGAGGCTTTATAATATCCTTCTATATAGCCAATAGTAAACTGAATTACAGATAAAGAGACAAATAACCACAAACCAAGTCGAATTCCTTTTTTATTTTTAAACATATAACACCTCTTTAAATTAAGTAAACATAATATTAAAATTATTATATTAAATATCCATTTTTCTGTCAATTATATTTGTAACTTGTCTAATTAGCGTACCATCCCATCATTATCAAGCTAAAAAGAACGGGTTACTTCAAAACAATAAAAACGAGCATAATGCACAAAATTTTCGTTTTGGGGAATTTTAAAGTCTTAAGTTGATGGGCATGGGGTCACCATATTAAAAAAAGAAAATTGTACGTTTAGACATAATTTGGACACATTTTAGCCGGTTCCCTGTACGTTAAGGAACCGGCTACTTACTTTACTACTTTTTTATATGATTTTTCTCTCGTAATGGCCTTAGATTATTAAAGATTCACATTAATTTCAGAAGAGGATTTGACCTTTAAGGCCAAATCCTTTTTATTTTTATTATTTCGCAGCTAGTTTTTCTTTTACTTTTGCAGGAAGCTCGTCCTTCTTCACTTCTTCCCAAGCTGATACACCTTCACCTTCTTTATCAGAGTAGTAGACGCGTAGGAATGCTTCTTTACGAAGGTTTTTTGGAGCATCAAATGTTTATAGAAATAGAATTTATTGAGAAAATTGAATTTTCATAAAAATAGGTTGTTCCCCCAATATTCTCCACCTATAATTTAGATGTACCACATGATTATATAATAAAGGAGGAGTTCATAATGGGACGTTGGATTATAGTAACAAGTGAAAAGCATGAACCTAAATTAACAGTGTCTGAAACAAAAGAATTACAGAAACTACAAGAAAAAAAATAAAGAAGATAAAGAGGACATTCTTATGATGTCCTCTTTATCTATACATAAATTCATGAAAAATTGTATTTATTTAATTTATTTTACTGGAGGTTATTAGAATGCTATATTCCTGGGAAAGAGAAACCTTAGAAGAAACTGCGCATCAACGTATTATGGATACGTTCAAAGAATTAAGTTTTTCAGTGAAAAAAAAAGCTTTTGGAGATAAAATACAAACCACATATGTGGAATTATTTAATTTAAATCAACAGATTGAATCATTCGGTGTAGGAAAAGGGAAGTACAATGAATTAGGCGCATTGTTTGAGGCCTTAGAGCATTATACTCTGGAGAATATATCAATGAAAGAGTGTGATTTTTTCTCTTCTCATCATATTGCGAAGAACCCAATATTTGAAGGAGAGCGTGTTATGCAATTGATAGTAGAGGAACCAGATCAACAATTACTTTGTAAAAAATACTATTCTTTGAATAATACACAACAACATGTATGGTACCCATTTTTCATTGCTAATCCACATTATATGCAACATCCAATTGAAACGGATACTTATCAGTATCAGAAGGTACAACGATACAGTTCTAATAGTGGCACAGCCATTGGTTCCACTTTACATGAGGCAATTATACATGCAACGAATGAAGTCATTGAAAGGGATGCCTTTTCTTTATTTTTACTTCGGCATTTCTACTATGATATGCCAGATCATACATTAAAAATAATTCATCCAAATACACTTTCACCATCCCTAAAAGAAACGATTGTACACGCAGAAGAGGAATTACAAGAGGAAATTATACTATTGGATATTACAACGGAAGTTGCAATTCCAACTATATTAGCTGTTACAAAAAATAAAAAGCATACTGGTATATTTGGGCTTGGTACATCTTTATACCCTGAATATGCTATCTTGCGAAGTATTACAGAACTGGTTCAGGTGAATCATATCGCTTCTGCAAATATTGGTGATGAGTTAGCACATCGAGAGCATTTTTTGAATCAATTACAGCCGTATCCTCGTCACTATGCTTGTGCAGAAATGAATATGTGCTCCGTATTTAATCAATTTCCAGCCACTTATGTTTCGTTTGAGGATTTACCGAGATTTTCAGAACGTAATTTAATACTTTACATCGAAGAACTGCAAGAACGATTACACCAACAACATTTTTCTATCTATTATTCTCCAGTCAAAGAGTTTTCCAATGGTATAAAAATCATACATGTACTAATTCCACAAATGGAGCGTTTTTTATTGATTACAAATGGTCAATTGGTATTCCCGTCCGAAAGAGGTATGAAAAAGAGTCTTAAATTACAGTCCAGTTTATAAAAAACATCCTATAAGAATTTAAACCAAAAAACAATCGACCATTACGGGAAAAAAATTAGTAAAATCAATAACCGGTTCCTTAACGTACAGGGAACCGGTTAATTTGCGTCTAAAATGTGTCTAAACGTAAAATTTTCTTTTTTTGATATGGTGAGGCCAAATATGTACCTAGAGCCGTATTTAAATTTAAATGTGATACGATAGTTGTATGTATGCATTTAGATGGTAAAAGGGGATGAGTGTTGATGAAAAACCATATAAAAGTAAACTGAAGGGATTTTTCTAGATATATTGAATATCGATAAGTGGGGTTATGTTAAACTTTTAATATGGTTTTTAATCTCTGGACAGGATTAAAATTGTTAAATAAAAATTATTTATACAAACTAATCCCTTATCTATAATAGATAAGGGATTAGTTTAGTTTTGTTGTATGGTATAAACAAAATTGAGTGTCATAATATATGGTAACATGAATATTCATGTGTTTTTAAAATTTTATTTATTCTAAATAAACAAAAAGAACTAGTATCATACTAGTTCTTTTTGTTTGTAGATCCATATTTAAGTAGTAGGGTACTACATATAAATCCGTGATCTTTTTCTTATTTCATTTTAGAAAGATATTTCCAATCCTGTTTTTTCTTAGAAATAGGGGTACGGAAACGATTCAAGGAATGAAGTGCCACAATGGAACTTTGTAATATTAAATTAACTTAATGGTGATGATTTCCTGTTGAAGAATCCTTGTTATAAGGATTCTTTTTTCGTATTATAAATCCACACAAAAAAGATAAGATCGGAGAGGATGATCTTATCTTAAGCATAAAGGAAAAACAAGTGACACAAACCATCTTAATTTTTATGATATTGTATTTTTTGTTAATTTTCGATATAAAACCCACATTTAACATCTATATGGGGTACCGCCAGCATTTTGGAAAAAAACCACGCTAAGAACATGCAAGATTTAATATAGTTTTTTGGTTGATCCAACAACAAACGAGAAACCTAAAACCGCGCCAGAATAGGAATGTATAAAAAAATGCATAGGTCCATAGAACGAAAAAAGGAGGTTCCTTTGAGAGAGTAGGGTTCCTCCTTTTCCTTGCTACCGATAATGATGCGTTATGTTAACCGCATATGTATAGAATATACATCAAAAAATGTACGACTTATTCTAATTTCTTCGTGATAGAATATAAATAATCCATATTTTAACAAAATATAAGGAGGAAAGCTTTTGTATAAAAAACTTAGAAAACACCTGTCACTTTACCTATAAGTTTGCCGCAATTGGAAGCATAAACTTGCCGGAATTCGCTTATTTTAGAAGATATTTATCTAATTGTTCAAGGTAAATGGAAGCATAAATTTGCCGTGGATTAATTATTAACTCATAAACTTGCCGTGAATGTTAAAACAATAAAAATACCTATTATCAGCATCAGGTATTTCATCCTACTTTTTTTACAAATTACTTTGACAGACAAAGTAATTTGTTGTACATTATACTACGAGAGGTGAAGTGTAATGAGTGTTATATCTACAGACTTAATCCGTGGGCATACGGACATGATCATCTTAAACGTCCTTCATCAAGGTGATAGTTATGGATATGAAATATACAAACGGATTATTGAATTAAGTGACAATCAATATGAATTAAAGGAAGCCACTTTATATACAGCTTTTCGTCGATTAGAGAAAGAAGACTATATCTCTTCCTATTGGGGAGATGAAACTCAAGGAGGAAGACGAAAATATTACCGCATCACAGAATCCGGTATAAGTTTTTACGAAAATGGTAAAAAAGAGTGGGACATTGCGAAAGAGATTATAGATCATTTAATTAAAGGAGCAATTACAGGTGCTAATGAGAAATAAAAATTTAGATGAAAGAATACAAGAGTACATCGATAAACAGTTTATAGATGTAAAAGGAACACAGCAATTATTTGATATGAAAGAAGAGTTATTTATAAATTTAAAAGAACGAATTTCAGAAATGATTAAAGAAGGTTATACAGAAGAAGATGCTTTTAAAAAAGGAGTCATTTCAATTGGAGATTTAAGTGACTTAGTGGAAGAAATGCGATTGTATGGTCAAGATGGAACGAAACAATCTATTGACTCTAAAGAAGCACTACATATTTCAACAAAAGGATTGATTGTTGGAATATTATTATTTCTTTTTGGGATATTCGCATCCTTAATAGCAAATTATTTACTTGGATCACAATTATTTTGGGTTATCTCTTGTCTTTTCACTGTTCCAGGTATGTTGTTAATTATTCATAGTTTACTAATAAAAGAAACACGTAAACGTTATGCAATGAATAAGATCCGTGCTAGATATTACATTTTAGCAATCGGAACTTTCCTTTATGGTTTGTGTATATCAATTATCATTTTTTTCCTTCCAATAAAACTTGTTGCAATAATCTTATTCATGGTAGCCATTTTGATTAGTTTGGCTATTCTTTTATCCCTTCTACTGACTGGGAGAAGTCGTTTAAAATACAGGGAGATATAAGGGAGCAATAATTCAAACGCAAGCACCCTACATATTCTCTTGTCGGTATATGTATTAACTTTGTATTAGGAAGAGACTAAATTACAACCATTAAGCAGTAAAATCAATAACCGATTCCTTAACGTACAGGGAATCGGTTATTTTGTGTCCAAATCCTTTTATTTTTTTGGAAGCATAAGCTTGCCGTTCCGACAAACATATGGTTCTTATCACAACACCTTATATTAGGTTCCCTAATTCTTATCATTAGTGGCTGCTCAATTTCAAAAGGATACGACACACAACAAGAAGCATTAAAACAAGGATTAAAAACAACAAATAATACAGAACTAGATAAATATAATGCTCTAAAACATATTATAAAAATAGATGGAAAAATAGCCTTTTTTGTTACACCTGAAAATTACATTTCAATAGCAGATTTAGAAATAGAAAATGGGAAATGGACTGTTAGTGGGATAACAGGAGCAACAAATGTAAGTGAGTTAGAAGTACAAGATTCTGGTATATCACCTACTATGGGAATATCAAATGGAAAAGTTATTTCTGGTTATCTTAAGAACCCATCTATTAGCAAGGTATCATATGAATCTACCCCAGGACATATTGTAGATTTGGATAAATTCTTACCAAATGAAACAAAGTATAAAGGATGGAGTTTATGGTACGTGATCCTTCCTAATAAACTAGATGATGATTTAAAGTCTTTTGATCTTATTACGACTGTTTTAGAATTTAAAGATACAAATGGCACTATTATAAAATATAAGAACTGATCATCTAAAAACAACTTCTGATAACGATAATTATGTAAATGAGCTGTCCATATGGGCAGCTTATTGTATTTTTTGCTTAGCGTGTTTTTCTTCAAAATTGCTGGCGGTACCCAAATATTACTTAACATGGTAAAATAATATTCGGATGGGAGTCCAATACATATTATTAAAATTAAGATGGTTCAAGTCGCAGGAAGACACCTTAGGGTGTCTTTTTTTATTATAAATTTTTAGGGGTATGGAAATATAGCTATCAGGTCAACTAAACTAGTATCTTAGGGTCATTAACTTAAACACAAAATAAACTCATGTCTATTTTGTGGATTAAATTCATTCTCCTTGGATAAAGGACAGTAAAACCCCCTGAGTAATTAATTTTGTTGATTTTTATTACAATTTTGTAAGGTTAAGTAATAAAAATCGATAGAACTGGATATTCGAATGAGATACTCTGAATAAAGGAGAGAATATTCTGAAAAACGGGAGTGGAGTAAATGAAGAATAGGCAAAAAGCATCGATAATTTTCAAAAGTATTTTATGTTTAATCATTTTCATATTAATTACGAATGAAGCGTGGTTTACGAAAGTGGTGAGGGCAGAATCGGGTGCGTTGACTGATAGGAGTGTAGAGAACTTCAAGAAAAAGATGGATGAACAGGTACCAAAATGGCAGGAAAATTATCATGTACCAGGGGTTGCAATAGGTATTGTACATGAGGGTCGTATTGCTTATACACTTAACTACGGTTATGTAGATAAAAAGAAAAAAAAAGCGGTGAGTGATGATACTTTATTTCAGGCTGGTTCCATATCTAAAAGCCTTACAGCGTGGGGAATCCTACATCTCGCAGACGAAGGTCGTTTATCACTCGATGATCCCGTTGGGAAATTTTTAACCAAATGGAACTTACCTAATTCAGAGTTCAATAATAATGAAATCACGATAAGAAGATTATTAAGCCACACAGCAGGGCTATCTGCACATAAAGGATATCTTGGGGTTGCACCCGGGAAACATCTTGATTCTATCGAGGAGTCTTTGTCTGGAAAAGGATGGTTTAATGAGCCAGTGGAGGTTACCAAAAAACCCGGTTCAGAAACACTTTACTCTGGTGGTGGATATACAATTTTGCAACTTGTTATCGAAGAGGTTACCGGAATGCCCTTTGATCGTTATATGGAGGAACAAATTATGAAACCTTTAGGAATGAAATCTAGTTCATTCCTACAACGACCTGAAAATCCTAATCTTTCGAAAGCCTATGGATATTTTGGAGAGGAACTCCCTAGTTATCAATTTACCGAACAGGCTGCTGCAGGTCTCAAGACAAATGTTGCCGATATGATGACATTGATACTTGCAAGCATGGATGCGAATAATTATAAAAATAAAGGTTATGGTGTCATCAAAAGTGAACGTGTCGAGGAAATGCAAAAGCCGGTATTAGGGGAGAATGGTTTAGGTGTATTTGAAAAAAAGTTATCTAATCAATGGAAATTAATTTATCATTCCGGTGACAATCGAGGTTGGCATTCTTTTTATGGTTTGATTCCTAATACAAAGGATGGATTGGTAATCCTTACGAATAGTGAAAATGGTATAGACTTAAGACAGGATATTTACCACGCATGGATTGAATATGAAACTGGAAAATTACCTGAAAGTTACTTCTCTCTCGCTGAGCAGAGAAAACACAACTCAATTATATCAATTGTTATTGGAGCCACACTTGGTGTATATTTGCTTCTGTTTGTGATTAGATTGTACAAAGGTAGAGGAACCTTCATTATTAAGCACGAGAAGAAACCTTACATCAGATTAGTGGTTAGGATATTTTTACTTATTATTACCGCTATGCTCGTATTTTGTGCTTCCTATTTGTGGAAGGTTTTAAGTTTAAATTCTGGCAATACAATAAATTTTATTCTAATAATGGCGTGGATTATGGCATTATTAATTAGTGGATTTTTCCCGAAAATTCGAAGTAATAAAAAACAATAATCAGACAATGATATAATTTAAATTATATATTTAAATACTTAAGGGTTTACAAGGAGTACCGCCCCACATATCCATCAAGCTAGTAAAAATAAATACCCCAAAAATAGTAAAATTGACATCCACAGAGTAAAAATGTAAAAAATTATTGTTTTTGGGGCATCATAAAACCTTAGCTTGATAGCGATGGGGCGGGACACCTTTTACTATGCACTTGTGGCATGAATCGTACCCTTTGGATACATTTGTTGCAAATACATATAAGACACAGCATTTCAATTAATTTATGATACGATTATAAAAAAGGAGGAAACGATGTGCACAATTCACAAGAAGACATGTATGAACAATTGAAAGGTAAAAAAGAGGAAGTCACTTTATTTTTAAAGAGTGGGGTTCCAATACGTGGGCAAATCCTTGCAACAGATAAATTTACTGTCCTAATGATGGTTCATGGTAAACAACAACTAATCTACAAACAAGCAATCTCTACACTTGCTACGTAATACATACTGGGCTTATGTAAATATTTCTCAATATTATATTATTAATATGTAAACTATAATATAAGTAATTCTTTTTATTGTTTATATTTTGTTATTTCCTGTTGCAGAATCCTTATTATATATAAGGATTCCTTTTTTTGTTACAAATCCAAAAAAAAAGATAAGATCGGAGAGGATGATCTTATCTTAAGCATAAGGGAAAAACCAGTGACACAAACCATCTTAATTTTTATGATATTATATTTTTTGTTAATTTTCGATATAAAACCCATATTTAACATCTATATCAATATTGAGAAATTTATTACAAAAATAGCTATAAATGATTCGAAATCCGAATGTAAACTTTTACCCATTAGTTTACTTTCAAATTCACTTAAGGTACACATTTTCTCGTATCAAAAACCTCATGTTTATAAAGGTATACCTTTACAAACAGATGTAGCACATCTATGAAACATTGAAATATCAAGTTTATAAAGGTGATTGGAATTACTTTGTAAACGTTTATTTTTAATGAACACCTTTATAAACGAAAATGGTATAATTGAGGTAACAAATGTAAGGAGAATCTTAAACTTGGCAAATATTTATGGATATATACGTGTAAGTACAAAAGATCAAAATGAACAACGTCAATTACATAAGATGATGGAGCGAGGAGTGGAAGCTCGGCGTATTTTTGTCGATAAAGCAAGTGGACGACATTTTAATCGCCCTCAATATCAATTATTACGAAAAATATTAAGTACAGGTGATATTGTTTACATAGATGCCTTAGATCGTATGGGCCGCAATTATGATGAGGTAATTTCAGAATGGAAGTATATAACAAGAGAATTACAAGCTGATATCGTAGTTTTAGAAAATGAAACATTATTTGATAGTCGGAAATTTCGTGAGATGGGTGATATGGGCCGATTAATGGAAGATCAATTTTTATCTTTGCTTTCCTATGTTGCGGATCAAGAACGTAAAAAGATTCGTCAGCGACAAGCGGAAGGTATTGCAGTAGCTAAGTCTCAAGGAAAACATTTAGGCCGTCCTCAGGTGAACCTTTCGACCTTAAGTAAACAACAAATGAATATAATAGAAGAAACTTATTCAAAATGGAAAAGTGGAGAAATAACTGCTGTTATATTTATGGAAATGCTAGAACTAAAGAAAAATACCTTTTATAAAATTATGAAGGAATATGAAAAAGTAAACTAGGGATTTTCCTATAAAGCGTATCACCAACACTTTAACGAAACTATAGCAAACCATCCAAATTTAGAATCTGTACGTATTTTGATTGGTGACGGAATAACTATTACTAAAGTGAAGAAATATTCATATTTGAATGATTGTACATCCGATTTTTTTACTATCTAACAAAAGTGTAATGTTAATGTTATGTTGTTACATTTCTTCTTTGTGGAGAAAGATTTAAGATAACAATATAACAAAAACACATGAGGTGAAGGAATTGAAAAAATATATCGCACTTTTTAGTATTTTAGTCGTATTTGCAACCCTATTAGTAGGTCCTGGTTGGAATCCGGGTTTACATCATTTGGGTAAATTATCTCAGGATAAATATTATGTTCAAATTACAACGGATGGAACTAAAAAAGCTGATAACGGCGAAACATCAAAACGCTTTGATTATAAGTTAACTGGATTTGATAAAGACGGTAAAGAAAAAGAATTAGAATTCAATACTCGAAAAAACCTTCGTAAAGAAGCATTCATACGCGTCTACTATTCTGATAAAGAAGGTCAAGAAGGTGTATCAGGTTGGGAAGAAGTGAAGAAGGACGAGCTTCCTGCGAAAGTGAAAGAAAAACTAGCTGCGAAATAATAGAAATAAAAAGGATTTGGTCTTAAAGGTCAAATCCTTTTCTGTTTTCAGAATCCTCTTCTGAAATGACTGTGAATCCATGTCTTTTAAATAGAGCTGTTGTTACGCCATAACCATCTTGTTTATTTCCATTAAATTCTCCAGTGTAAATAGTAGAACTAGCACAAGATGGGCTACGTTCTTTTAAAACGAGGTTCTGGTGCAAATATATGAAGAAGAACATGAATGATAGTAGCTTCCTAACGGAACCGTATTTTATGTTATAAGTCCCAACACTCAGTGGATAAATTCTTTCCGATTTCGGGCAGACTGATCCCGTAAATCAATTTGTCTTTTTTTATCATATGCATGGCTTCCACACCACTCAATATAGAAGTTACTGTTTTATATGACTTAAATCCCAGCATAGAGCGCACACATTTCTTGATAAAACGATGATCTTGTTTTACTATGTTATTCAAATATTTTATCTGTCTAGTTTGGATGTCTGTTGGCATCTTTTTTTCTTTCTTCAATTGTCCTATGGCTATTGGATATGCTGGATTTTTATCAACTGTGATTACGCGAGGTTTTGAAACATAAAAAGACCGCAAGAATTTTTTGGGAAATCGCCTAGCAACCTTATGATTTCTAGCTGTACTCAGATAAAAGTCAATCTTATTTCTTTTAAAATCTATCGCACGATATAGATACATCCATTGTCCTTTTACTTTGATGTATGTTTCGTCGGATCATTCGTTTGTTTGAGATGATATCAGATGCGCTGATCCAGCTGAGGACCATATTGATATACCCACCGCATAATAGTAATAGTTGTATGAACTATTTCTATTCCTCTATTGTATACTTTGGAGTTACTTGACGTTTACAAAAAAATAGCCCTTCACCTGACCAAAAAGGATCAGGTGAAGGGCTATTTTTTGTATTTCTATCATTTTTTACTGTTTTTGTTCACTAAAATCTTAAAAAATTCCAGAGTGTTGGAAACCAGTTAGGGTTTCCCAACACTCATTAAAAACATAATCTAAATAGATTCTGTTTTTAATGAAAGTTGCATTTTATTTTTTTATGGACGTTACCTTCCAATACGTGCACGTTCTTAATAACCATTCTATGGGTCCCATTTTAAAGTATCGAAGCCACAGCGTACTAAATACTAATTGAATCACATATATACCAATGCAAAGAAACAGAGTTTGGATATAAGTGACAGTGACTTTCCCTGATAATTGTAGAAAATATCCAAATACCAACACTAAAGCGGATTGACCAAGATAGTTTGTTAACGACATACGACCATAGTTTTTTAAGGGAGATAATA
The DNA here is from genome assembly GCF_000633475.1 of Bacillus sp. H1a. NCBI lineage: Bacteria > Bacillati > Bacillota > Bacilli > Caryophanales > Bacillaceae > Bacillus > Bacillus sp. H1a. Next base: position 24,941 of record NZ_AYMH01000033.1, read on the forward strand.
GCTTTTGTACCCATGAATATTGTAATAATAATATTAATATCCCTACATAACTCGCAGAAACAATAGGACCAATTGCAATACCAATTTTTATGAAAATTTTCGAGTCCATTGCCTCCTTAGTTGGCATATCGACTATAGTTGAAGGCATATGTGTATATTGAATCCATAATCCAATTATACTTAAAATAAATGCAATGATTGTAAAAACCTTATATTTCCATATGTTTTTCGATATATTCTCAAATATACGATATTGCCCTGCTGTAAGTCCCAATAAAAATAAGGTGAATATTAATAAAATTTTATCACCTAGATAACTCACGTACATTACTCCTAATAGTGCTAATATCAAATTGATATGTTTGTTTACTCTATAAAAAGGGATTAGAAAAAGTCCGAACACTGCATATAATGTTAATATATCAAGATCATCGACAAAATAAAAATGGATACAGCCCATTGCAAATAATACAACCAGTCTTCTTAAAAATAGACGATATGCATTATCATTTTTTGCTTTTGCACGTGTGATAAAGATATAAAATCCTATACCAAATAAAAAAGTGAAAATTGGCATAAAGCGTCCTTCTACAAAGAAATATAAAAAACGTTGATATGATGCATCAATAGAGTTTGGCGATGGAGAATCCACTTTTAAAAGAAAAAAGGGAACATTCACTAGCAAAATCCCTATCAAAGCAAATCCTCTTAAATAATCTAATAAATCTATCCTGTTGTTAGTAATTTCAGTTTTCATGTTTATTTTCTATGCTCCTACATTCAAATTTTATTGATTTTTGTCTCTGTACTATTCCATTGAGTGATGTTAATCCTACAATATTATAAGAAAATTTACCGCTCTTTATTTTGATCTGCACTGAAAACTCTGATATATCCAAATTTTTCATATTGCAAATTCTTCACCTACTACTGTAAAAATAATTAATAATATAAAATGCCTACATATTTTTTCACATTAACATTCCTCCGTTTTCGTTTGATCACATATGACTTTATCATATATCTTTCAATTGAAAGATGTATGTTCCTTACACTAACGTTACAATTTTGTTATGTTAATGATTATGCTTAAAGAATACGGAATTACTAAAGTATGTCTAAACGTACAATGGTATTGTGAGTCTTATAAGCTGAACAGATGAGGTCTAAATGGCTGAGTTTCTTTTATCGCTTATATTATCAAGAAACTTCTCCCTTGCCTTTCGAATGGCAAGATTGAGGCTTTTATATTGGGGAGCATTTTGTTTGGGTACATAAAATATAACATGTGGTTTTAGTCCATAAATAAAAGCCTCCTGATTAATCAGGAGGTTCTTGATCTTTCAGTCTTATAAAATTGACTTCTAAAGCTCATAAGAATACTTCTTCGATTTTTAGTGTTCGTTATTTTTCATTTCCAAGTTTAAGTAGAGATGCTTTTTTAGTCATTTTACATCACCTCATCCACACTATATGCAAAAAAACTATGGACAACCCTATATTTATCTACTTCTTTTGTAAGGCATCAAATACTCTTCACCTATACAAATGGAATTATTCCCCGCTTATTTTTACAAATGCCATCAAGATTTCTGATAACTTGCATGTAGAGGTATCACTCAATATAACAAAAATGTAAGGTTAATGAAATGTAATTCCATCGATACTATAAATGAAATTATATAAAATAAATTACAGAAATGAATGAGAGTTAAAGAATTTTTATAATGAAAAAGGAGAAGTATACATGCGAAATATATTAAGTGTAGAAAAAATTGAAAAATATTATGGTAATAAAGGTAATGTAACAAAGGCTATAGATAATATTAGTTTTAAGGTAGATGAGGGAGAATTTGTTGGGATAATGGGGCCTTCAGGAAGTGGTAAAACTACATTGCTTAACTGTATATCAACTATTGATAATGTTACTACGGGAAAAATAATCATAAATAATAGTGACATTACTCGGTTAAAATCAAAGGCACTAGATAAGTTTAGACAAAGTGAATTAGGGTTTATATTTCAGGACTTTAATTTATTAGATACTCTTACCGCTTATGAAAATATTGCCTTAGCGTTAACAATAAAAGGTGAGGAAAGTTCAAAAATTGATGGCAAAATAAAATCAGTAGCAAAATATTTAGGCATTGAAGAAGTATTAAGTAAATATCCGTATCAAATGTCAGGCGGACAAAAACAAAGGGTTGCTTCGGCAAGAGCTATCGTAACAGATCCATCTTTAGTACTTGCAGATGAACCAACAGGAGCATTAGATTCTAAATCAGCTCGATTATTACTTGAAAGATTTGAAAGTCTAAATAAGGATTTAAAAGCTACAATACTTATGGTTACTCATGATGCATTTACAGCAAGCTATGCTCGTAGAATTCTTTTTATTAAAGATGGGAAAATATTTAGCGAGTTGGTAAGAGGGAATGATTCCAGAAAAGAATTCTTTACTAAAATTATCGAAGTTATAACCCTTCTTGGAGGTGACGATAATAATGTATTCTAAGATTGCTGTTGGTAATGTAAAGAAAAGCTTTAAAGATTATGCGATATATTTCTTAACACTAACATTAGCTGTTTGTATATTTTATAGCTTTAACTCAATAGAATCACAAAAGGCACTTATGGAAATTGACACTTCAGGTAGAGCGTATGCGTCTACTTTAATGAACGTTATCTCAAATGTTTCAGTATTTGTATCTGCAATATTAGGTGGTTTAATATTGTATGCAAATAATTTCTTAATCAAAAAACGTAAAAAAGAATTAGGAATATACATGACTTTAGGTATGGGAAGAAGAACCATATCCAGAATATTAGTAACAGAGACATTTCTAGTTGGCGTTATATCTTTAATGAGTGGACTTATACTAGGTATTGGAGTATCACAGGGATTATCTACATTTGCATTAAAGTTATTTGATTTGCCCATGAATAAATATCAATTTGCAATTTCAACAGGTGCTATAGGTAAAACTGTATTATACTTTGGAGTTATGTTTATACTTGTTATGTTATTTAATGTATATGTTGTTTCTAAATACAAAATCATTGATTTGTTAACCGCAGGTAGAAAAAACGAAGATGTAAAATTTAGAAATCCTCTTATCTATGTAATCACATTTATTATGTGTGTAGCATCACTTGGATATGCATATGTGACTGTACTAAAAATCGGATTAGATTTTAGAAATCCTATGCTCATGGTATCAATCATTCTTGGCATATTAGGTACATTGCTGTTTTTCTTTAGTTTATCTGGATTTATATTATATGTTGTAAAGAAAAATAAAAAAGTCTATTTTAAAGGGTTAAATATATTTATCATTAAACAAATAAATAGTAAGGTTAATACAAATTTTATATCCATGTCTGTAATCTGTTTAATGTTATGCCTTACAATGGTGACTTTATCTACAGGAATAAGCTTTAAAAGAAGTATAGACGCAACAATGAAAGAAGCAACACCATTTGATGCCAGTATTGTGTTGATGAATAAGGATGAAAGTTACACTATAGAAGACGTGTTAAATAAATTTAATTTTAAAATAAGTAAGAACGAAAAATATGTATCTTATAATGTATATCATACAGGGATGAAAGTTGAAGACTATTTAACACAAGAAAATAAACGTTCTAAGAAACGCGATGTGGATTTCATTAAAATCTCTGATTACAATAAAATTTTAAAACTTAAAGGTGAAAAAGAAATCAATTTAAATAACAATGAAGTTTTACTTTTATCAAATATTAATCAGTTGGTTAATCCGATAAATGAAAGATTAAATAATAGCAACAAAATGAATATTAAAGAAAAAGAATATCTGGTAAAAAACGCTAAAGTTATACAAGAAAATCTTCACACTTTTGATGGGACAACTAATTTATTCACAGTCGTTATAAATGACGAGTTTTTATCAGGCTACAAAATTAGTGAATCCGTATTAAATGTGAATTATTTAGATGGAAATAGAGAAGAATATAATAAAAAATATGATAACGTTGAACCGATCTTTTATGACCCTAATGGTAATGGTCCCACATTAAATATTGAATATATAGGTGGCATATCAAAGGATGAAGCTTATGCAGCGAGTAAGGGATTGAAAACTATCATACTATTTATTGGGATATATATAGGGATTGTATTTTTAATAACGAGTATGGCTGTATTAGCTCTTCAACAATTATCAGAAGCCAGTGATAGCATAGATCGATATAAATCTTTGAAGAGAATTGGTTCAAACGGAACAATGATCGACAAAACGATTTTCATTCAAACTTTCGTATACTTTAGTCTTCCAGTTATTCTTGCTCTAATTCATTCTGTAGTTGGAATTTATGTAGTCAATAATTTTATTAACTCACTTCAACAAACAGACATTGCTTTACCAGCATTGATGACTGGCTTAGTATTTCTTGTAGTTTATGTAGGATATTTCTACACGACATATGTCGGGTATAAAAATATTGTAAAAAGTAATACTTGATTTTATAATGCTCATTAAGGCTATTACATCTTGTTTCTCAAGATGTAATAGCCTTATATTCTATATAGGGAGGGAAAAGTCATGAAAAAAATCATTCTTATTGAAGATGATGAAATCATCCGAGAAGAATTACAAAAATTTTTTATCAAGTATGGATATGAAGTAAAGGCTCCCACAGATTTTAATCATATTATCGAATATGCAGAAAATGAGAATGCAGATCTTATATTACTAGACATAAATCTTCCTGTGTTCGATGGCTATTATATATGCAGAGAAATACGTAAAACTTCAGATGTTCCAATCATAATGGTTACAAGCAGAGATAGTGATGTAGATGAACTCATAAGTATGAATTTAGGAGCAGATGATTTTATAACAAAGCCTTATAATACAGAAATACTATTAGCAAGAGTAACTAACATCTTAAGAAGAACACATGGGGGCGTAAAGGCGACTAACATCTTACATTATAAAGATTTTCATTTGAATCTTTCGAATGCAACGGTTACTTATCAAGATAAGTCCGTAGAGTTAACTAAAAATGAAGTTAAGATACTCTCATGCTTAATGAATAATCGCGGGAATATTGTAAAAAGAGATTCACTCATGGAATCCTTATGGAAATCCGATTATTTTGTGGATGATAGCACCTTAACTGTTAATATAAATAGATTAAGAAAAAAGCTTGAAGAGATAGGTATAGAAAATCCAATTGAAACAAGAAGAAGGTTAGGGTATATAATGCCATGAATATAGGTGAATTTATTAAAGATAAAATGGTAGTAATACTATCTAATGTACTGGCATTTATTATACTAGCAGGTATATTGCTGACTGCGAATGTTCAGTTCATTATAATATTCTTTGTCTTTTGTATTTGGTTTTTTCCATTGATTTCATATATGGCTATAGAATTTATAAAATGTAAAAATTATTATAACGAGATTAATGGCATATTAGAAAACTTGGAGAAAAAATACCTACTTCCAGAGGTAGTAAAGGAAGCAAACTTTATACATGGGGAAAAGCTTAACGCTATTCTGAAAGAAATAAGTAGAGATATGCATGAAAATGTAAAATATTATAGAGATATGCAATTAGATTACAGAGAATATATAGAAACATGGGTGCATGAAATTAAGACACCTATAGCTTCTACAAAGCTAATAATTGAAAATAATCAAAATGAAGTAACTAATAAAATAGACTCCCAATTGGATCGAATCGAAGGGTTTGTAGAACAGGTGCTGTATTATTCTCGAAGCAATAATGTCAGTAAGGACTATATTATAAAACCAATCAACCTTGATGATGTAGTAAGAACTGTAATTAAAAGAAATTATAGAGATTTTATTCATAAGAGAATAAAGTTAGATATAAAAGATATTAATGAAATCGTATATAGTGATAGAAAATGGGTTGAATTTATTATTAATCAAATAATAGGAAATTCTATAAAGTACTCAAATAACAAAGAACAAATGATACGTATATACTCAATTAAGAAAGCTAACTCAGTAATACTAACTATAGAGGATAATGGAGTAGGGATAATACCTAAAGATATAAACAGAGTTTTTGAAAAAGGATTTACTGGAGAGAATGGAAGGAGATTTAGCAAAAGTACAGGAATGGGCTTGTATCTATGCGAAAAACTGTGCTCAAAATTGGGATTAAAAATTGGCATCGATTCTGAAGTGAATAAAGGAACTAGGGTTACATTAATATTTCCTTTGTCAGGCATGGTAACTTTGGAGTCTCTTTTATAACAGAGATGCTGCCATCTTTCCACGTATTTCGTATGAAACTTATAAACAAATTTAAAAAAGTATGAAAAGAATAGAAATTCTCTTCATACCGTTTGTATTACTTAGCTATTTAACATATTGGTATATTTAATTGTGAATCGGATAGATGTTAATCTAGATTAGTCATTACTATTTTTGATGTCCACTAATACTTAACGTAAGATTTGGTTCGGTTGCTACACAGACCTCGTAAGCGAGAAATTGTACACTATATAAAACAGTAAAATAATTAACCGGTTCCTTAACGTACAGGGAATCGGTTAATTTGTGTCCAAATTGTGTCCAAACGTACAATTTTCTTTTTTTGATATGGTGACCCCATGCCCATCAACTTAAGGATGGAAACAAACTGAACTTTCGTCCAGCTGGGTTAAAACATTATTAAAATAGAGTATATTTTAATAATCCACATACCAAATAAACCCTAAAGGGTTGCATTTTTTTAATTATGCAGCTCTTTTTTGTTTTCTAAGTCTACTATACTCATAGACAACACCCATAATATCAAAGACTGTTTTCTTCTCATATCGATGAGATTTCCGCCCATTTTTCTGTAGTAGGTGGAATAGACGGATTAGAATCTTTGTTATTTCTTGAGTGTCTTTCTGTATAGCTTGATACAAAAGATATAGATAATCTTGGATCATTCCTATCGCTTTATATTCGCTTAATTCTCTTTTCTTCTTTTGCAAAAGAAGTTGGCGCATTTTAAACATAGTAGTGGAACACAGGAAAATAGCGATTAGCTTTCCATATAAGTGGCACTCTAATCGTTCTTGTTTTACATTACGATAATGGTCTATTTTGAAGAGTGATTTCCATGTTTTAAAGACAATCTCTATTTGCCAACGTAAAGTATATAACTCATGTACCTGTTCCATCGGAACCCATTCCCAAGGTGTATTCGTCACGTACACGTTTAATCCCGCTACCATTTTACTTTTCTCTGAGTACGTTCTATTTTTGGATTTTTCTTTCTCCAAGATTTTCGCTCGTCTTTTTTGAAGTTGTTTTTCTGTTAATCGATTAAAAATAACACGTGAAAACAGTTGTTGTTTATCACCAATATAAGCATGTTTTAATTCAAATGTTTCTCCGGGGGGGAGTTGGTTTAAAATCTGTTTTATATCGATTTGTATGTATTCCGATTGTTTTTTTATTGCACCATTTTTAAAGTATTCCGGGTTTGGATTTTTCACATATACATTTGTATTTAATTTCAAACGAGAAATATAGTATGTGACTTGTTGATCCATTTGATCTAAGTCTTCCAATGAAAAATAACCCAAATCACGAATACATAAATCTCCTGGTCGTAAGGTATCTAAGCATTCCGTACCAAATGTTTTGTCATTATTTTTCCCTGGTCCAACTTGAAAGTTAAGAAATTCCCCACTGTGCAAATCATATTCTAATTGAATTTTGATTCCAGCTGTTTGGGCACACCCTCCAGAGCCTGGATATACATCCTCTAAAGCATTTGGCACTTGAAATACGGTGGCATCTAGGATACGGATTCGTTGAAAATAAGAGAAAAGGTGGTTAGAAATTTGTGCTTGTTCACATACTTTTTGTTCTAACAGTAAAGAAAAAATATGTTTTAAAAACAAAACTGCTTTCGCATTTAAACGTTTATTTAAGCCCTCAGGGCTGAGTAAAGTGCCTGTCGCTGCATGAAGCCTACTACATAATCGAACTAAAGGATCACTTGCCACCCGTTGACTAATCCAAATACAAATAGTAGCTAAGTCTGATCCAGAAAACTTACGTTTTCGCTTTATAAATCCTATTTCACTTGCAAGTTCTTCTAAAAATACAGGTGTCACATATCGTTGTAGCTCTTCAGCAAATGATTGTAGTTCATCTTGAATCGAAATATTCATAAGAAAACGCCATCCTTTCTGTATATTTCTACAAAAAGAATAACGCTTTCTGTGAATTATGGATATAAATTTATCTTAGGTTGATAGTGATGTGACGCTAGCCCTTAAAGAGCGGATAAACAGGGATTCATCAAAAAAAGTAAAAAAAATAAGCAAGGTTATACCTGACTTATTTCTGAAACTTATGGTTGAGCGTTAGTAACCCATAGGACTACGATCAGAAGGTACAGAACTAATATACCTCCAACGCCAAATGCTAAGATTTTAAAGGATAATTTGTTTAATTATTTTCCTCGTCCTGCAATAGTCAAAATAACGGCTAGAGCAAGAGAGATATACTGAATGTATATTACGGTTGCACCTAAGAACTGTGTAAGACCAAAAAATCCTACAACATATAAAAATAATGTAAATATGCTAAAGAATATCGCCACTTGATTAATTATTTTCCCATTTGTTTCGCTGACCATTCCAATTACCACCTTTCTTAAGAAATATTCCCAATACATTTATTTTATCATAAAATTGCGAAAAAATAACGCATATAGAGGTCCCACCAGATTCCCATCAAGCTAAGAAAAGCAAATACCCCAAAACGAAAAAATTGACATCTCCAGGTGAAAATGTACAATTTTTTTGTTCTGGGGATGCTTCAAAATATTAGCTTGATAGCAATGTGTCTCTACCCATATAGGTCCGTGAACTACGGTACTATGACCATATCGTACAGCTAGTTGAGTGTTCAAATGTTTTTGGTCAAAGTTTTTGTCTTGATATTATATGAACTCACTTCATCACTCCATAATTTTTAGGTAGTGAACGATTTTAGATTACCTAAAATCATCATGATATCCTAAATAATATTTAAAAAGCTAAGCCCATACATCGCAGCAACTGTAAAAATGACTGTCCATACTGCTAGACTGACCGTCATCCAACTTATGACGTGTGTCCGGCTAGATCCAAATGTTAAAGCTAATACGGCTGCAATATCAGTTCCTACGAGAATTGGAGCTAGAAGAGCCAAACCTGGAATACCATAGCGTTCCCATATTTTTCTTGATCGGGTTTCTTTTTTAGAAGGTGTTGTTATACCTTTTTTTAGTTTTCTTGCTGCTTGCCATTTTGCATACTGTTTAAAGAAAAAACCGAGTAATAGAACCAAGATAAGATTTCCTGCAAATGCTGTTACTCCTACTGCAAATGGTTGTAACCCCCATGCGATGCCAAGTGGTACAACGATTGATACATCCATCCATGGGGCAAAAGCTAAAAGAAATAACACTACATATTGCCATAATGCACCCGCATTTTGAGCCCACTCCACCATATTGTTTCATCCCCTTTGTTAAATACGATTTAAAATAAGAATAGTAGTTAACCAATAGACAATGTATTGACCTGCACCTAGTAAACCAATGCACAATAATGGAACAAAATTATGTTGAGAAAAGAGGAAGCAAATCCCTGCCGTTACTGGAAGCGCAATGCTATAGTAAATATACACACTTCGGCAAGCCTTATAGGTTACCCACTGCTGCCCTTCATCTATTTCACGAAATTCAGATGGTATAAAACCAAATAACCTAATCTTATCATGAGGATTCTTTCGGTTATAAATCCTTGTGAGAATGAGCCATAAAAAAGTAACCGTCACTAAAATCCCGAAACATAACTTAGCTAAAATGAGTTGTGTATTCATAAGAGAAAATAGTAAAAATGCAATAATCAACACAAATATACTGGCCCCTATAAGTGGAGATCTTAAAACCTGTTTTATCATAATCGTTCCTCTCCCTTTAAATAAAAAACCTCTTCTACGGTAACTTGAAATACAGCAGCTATTTTTAACGCCATAGTGACAGATGGAGAATAATCACCTTTTTCTATTAATCCAATTGTCTGCCTTGTGACCCCAATTGCATCGGCCAAGTCTTGCTGAGTCCATCTAAATCGTGCTCGTAATTCTCTAACTCTGTTTTCTAGCATCATAATTTCCCTTTCCTCATTTACAATTACTGTAATTGTAAATGATTACTAACAAAATGTAAATAATCATTTGCATTTTGTAATGAATAATTGCTATATACGACATAAATTAACCCTAAGTTAAAAAGGGAGCCCACCCCATCGCTATCAAGTTAAGAAATTTTTTGTTCTCCAAAACCACCAAAAATGAACTAAATTCCCATAGACAACTGTAATGAGATAAAATTTTTATTTTTGGGGTATTATGAGTTCTTAAGTTGATGGCTATGTATGGTGACCCCTATTATATTTTTTGTTAATTTTCGATATAAAACCCATATTTAACATCTATATCAATATTGAGAAATTTATTACAAAATTAGCTATAAATGATTCAAAACCCGAAAGTAAACTTTTAGCCATTAGTATACATTTAAAATATTGATTTCATTAACCCTATCCAACTTTATCTATTTTTAGCAAAATCAATAACAAAAGTATACATTCAAAACACTATAAACAAAAAGACAATTCATTAATATAAAAAAGAATACCACCTTTAAAGGCGGTATTCTTTTTTATATTTTCATCTAAGCAACTAAATAATTAAGTGCCATATATATGGCTAAAAATACACCTACTACTAACTCAAGAGCAATAATTATATATGAAATATTTAAATACAAATCTCTTATGCTTCTATATATAAACATAATCCCTAATAAGAAGAATGTAACATATAAATATTGACCGATGCTAAAAGCTAAAATACCAGATAGTAAAATTAAAATTAGAAACAACTTGTCTATTGTTTTATAATTAATCATTTTTTGTCCAAAAAGTGGTTGCATAAATTTCCTCCTAATATTCATTTTCCGAATTATGGATATTGTTACGTCTATTATATCGTGAATTTTCTGTTTATTTCGTTTTAAATAGGGGTCACCATATCAAAAAAAGAAAATTGTACGCTAAGGACTACAAACCCTTATCATTACAGTATTTTATAAAGATGAATACATGTTCAGAAAGATAAAAACCTAGGTTTAATTGAACATTGATTTGTTTACACACTTTATGAACACGATTATAGCTAGAAAACGTTGATAGTATTGAGTTTAACCTTCTGTTCATAAACATACAATTTTCTGTACACAAAAAATTAGGTTCTTTTTCAAAACTATATAAAGAGAACTACCATTTATTTATGATCCAATCACAATAGGCTAATCCCTTAATCACTTCTTGTATGTCGAAGAAAAAAGAATCAAAATCTAGTAAATCCCATTCCTCATAGAGTAAATATTGTGGGTGTGAAGGATCTTTTATTGCTTCTAAAAATTTAATATATCCTGGAATACATCTAATATCCTCTAATTAAGCTGAATTTTCTCTGCCCATACATGTTACCTCATCAGAGGAGTGATCCAGTATACTTTCAATTTGAATCTGTAGCAACCAATAAATAATCTCCAAAGTCGTATACATATTGAAAAATCTGATCCTTCTTTTTGTATTTGTAATAAAAACCCATATTGACCCCTCATACTCAGAATCGTTTCCGTACCCATACAAGACAAGAATTGAAGAATTTATTTGAAAGTTTTTATAAAAAGGATGAATCAAGAAGCAGAGTCTCAGAAGGATTTGGACTTGCCATTGCAAAAAGTATTGTTGATTTGCAAAGCAGAGACATTCGAGCAGAATATGAAGATGGTATTGTGCGTTTTATTATTTCACTTCCCATTGAAGCAGAAAAGTAATAATGTTATATAAATTGTTTCTTGGTGTAATGAAATGATACGAACTAAAAATGTACCGTTTGTTAACAAGGTAAAAAAGAACTCTTGCAAAAGAGTTCTTTTTTATTAGATTGAAAAATTATTGAACGATTAAAGTTTAAAGTTTTTGTTAAGAAAAAGTTAAGAAATCCCCTCAGTATTTATTAAGAAACACTCTCTATACTTACAAATGTGTTAGAAAGCATATTCATTCTCATTAAAATCCAAAAGAATGAATAAGATGACATCTAATTAAATAGGAAAAGAAAGGCGGAAAAGATAGATGAAAAAAGCATGGATCGCAGTATCAGGATTAGTTGTTGTAGGAGGTGGATTATTAACTTATATGGGAGGAGAAACAATAGATAGATTTAATCCATTAGTGAAAGAAAAAGATGTGTACGTCCTTACAAAAGGGGAAGCAAAACCTGATGGTAAGAGATATTTTTACATGTTAAACGGAGTTGATAAATCAGGCGATGAAAATACCATTAAAGTAGGGGTTTCTGGTAAGAATGATTATCCAGATTCTTATTTAAAGGTTCATGTAAAAGGAAAGTATGTTTACGAATTTGAGAAAGTGCAGGAAAAAGAAGTTCCTGAGAAAGCAAAAGAAAAACTAAAAAAATAAAGAATGAATTTATCGAGTTAAAAACAAAGGTAGGAGAATATTATGAACAACTCAGTTGTAAATGTAAAAAATGTTCAAAAAGTGTACGGTAAAAAAGGTGAAAATCAGTCACACGCTTTAAGAGATGTATCGTTCTCGATTCAAGAGGGAGAATTTGTTGGAATCATGGGACCGTCTGGTTCAGGAAAAACAACATTATTAAATGTAATTTCAACATTAGATGTAGCAACTGGCGGTATTGTTGAAATTGCTGGTATCGATATTACTAAAATGAAGCAAGGAGAGCTTTCAGATTTTCGCGCTCAAAAATTAGGATTTATCTTTCAAGATTTCAATTTATTAGAGAATTTATCTATTTATGAAAATATTGCACTTCCACTTTCACTTCAAGGAGTCCCATCGCGTAAGATTGGTCCAAAAGTAAAGAAAGTAGCCAATATGTTAGGGATTTCGGAAATACTTCAAAAATATCCATCTGAGGTATCTGGTGGGCAAAAACAACGTTCCGCAGCAGCACGTGCGCTTGTACATGAACCAGCCATTATTTTAGGGGACGAACCAACAGGGGCACTGGATTCAAAAAATGCAACAAGCCTTTTAGAAGCAATAAAAAATTTAAATGAAAAACAAGATGTATCCATTATGATGGTGACACATGATCCATATAGTGCAAGTTATTGCCAGCGCATTTTGTTCATTCAAGATGGCGAGTTATATAAAGAAATTCATCGTAGTGGTACGCGTGAAGTGTTCTATAAAGAAATTTTAGATGTACTTGCGGATTTAGGTAAACAAAAAGGATAAGAAAGGACACCCACCATGATATTTAAACTTTCTATATCAGGACTAAAAAGTAAGCTAAAAGATTATATAGTATTACTAGTTGGTCTTGTTATGTCAATTTCAATTTTTTACATGTTTCAAACGCTAGCATTAAATAAAGCATTTTTTGAAGCAAATACTACTATTCGGTCAATTGCGCCTGTTTTTCAAACAGGTTCAGCTCTATTAGCAATCATTACATTCTTCTATGTTCTATATGCAAATTCTTTTTTGATGTCTCTTCGTCAAAAAGAATTTGGGATGTATATGATGTTAGGTGCAAAAAAACATAAGGTTACATTACTTATGTTTCTGGAAACGATTATTATTGGGGCAGTATCCTTAGTAATTGGAATTACAGTAGGAATAGGGCTTTCACAAGGGATTGGTAAACTCCTCATGAAGCAACTGGATTTTACTGCGAGTGGTTACCAAGGGTTTTATGTACCATCTATGTTAGTTACTTGTATGTTCTTCTTGGTATTATTTATGTTATCTGCCATTATGAATAGTGTGAAATTATCACGCATCTCCGTTCTGCAACTTGTACATGCAGATGCTTCAGCAGAACGTACAATGATTAAAGGTAAGTGGACTGGGATTGTTTCATTTTTAGCCATTATTTTATTAGGAATTGGATATGCTTCGATGATTTATATGAATAAGTTAAAAGAACAGGGTCCTATGATTGCGATGCTTACAACTACAGCGGGAACGTATATGTTATTTACTTCTGTCCTTCCGCTTATTATTAAAAAATTAAAGAGTAATAAAAAGCGTAGTGAGAAAGGTCTTAATGCTTTTACATTTGCTCAATTAAACTTTCGTATTAATAGTTTAACAAAGGTACTCGCAACAGTAGCAATGTTAGTAGCACTTGGTGCGGGGGCCATTTCAGGTGGGATGGCTTTCAAAAATAACGTAATTCAATCGACGGATCAACTTGAAATATACGATACAGTCATTCATAATCCAACAGCAGAAGAAAAGAATATTTTAGATGGTATTACATTTAAAGAAAAGAATGAATATCACTATAAAGTAGATGATAAATATGTTTACTACTTGAAAGAAGATTTAGAGAAAAACCGTCCACTTGTGCAAGCTGGAATAGAAAAAAAGGATAGAGGGAAAGTAAAACGAGTTTCTGAAAATCTTCCTGTAGGAGCAATTTCAAAATATGGTGAGGAGAATACAAATATTATCCCAGAAGAGTGGGATGACGCTTTACGCTCTCTTCAACCAACCTATTTAAATTACATGGAAAAAGTAAAAAAAATAGTAGATCAAAAAATGTACGATGGCATACAAGAAAAAGAAAACATTGTTGTAATTGGAAAAACTGAGGATTTTGTAACATATTTAGATAAATGGAAAAAAATTGACGAGTTGCAGCTAGTTAAATATAAAAATGTCACAGCTGAAGATATCTTCAGTAAATATCAAATATATACTGGGATTTACGCCAGTGCCAGCGGAACAGTATTTATGGGATTCTTCTTAGGTATTGCTTTCCTTGCGATGATGGCAAGCTGCTTAATGTTTAAGATTCTTTCTGGTGCATCAAAAGATATTGTACGCTATGAAATGCTTCGTAAAATTGGAGTCCGTCATGAATTATTAGCAAAATCCATTTATAAAGAGTTATTTTTAGTGTTTTTATTTCCAGGGATAGTAGGTATAATTCATGTATTATTGGGTATGAAGATTTTTGGTTTCATCTTAATTGACCCATATTTCCGTATTTGGTTACCAATCTTGATTTTCGTGGTTATCTATTCGATCTATTACCTTATTACAGTTCAATTATATAAAGGAATTGTTCTTCCTGAAAAAAAGTAATAAGAATGTGATGTTTTATTGTATATGCTTTATATTTAATTAGGATATCCAATATTTATTGGCATTATAGTTAGCTTGCTTTTAGCTAACAAGGTAGCTAGATTGGGTTTAATCGAATATTTCGTATATAAACAAGAGAGAAAGGGAATATAATTTTAATTTATGTTCTTTTTCTTTATCTAGATACTTATAAAATGAATGATCTTCCCCTTAACGTAGGAGGTTCGGGTTTTTATCTTTTATAAAATGTATTATCACTGGTTTTATGTCATTTGGTTGGTGCGGTACCCATATAAAAAAGTAACCTGCCTTTTATTGTACAGGTTACTTTTTTAATCATTATTCAAGAAATTTTTTCATACGAAATAATCGCTATTCTTTAATTACCTTTTATTTTCTCTTTTACTTTCTCAGGTAGTTCGGTTTCTTTTACTGTTTCGTAATTCTTAACGAAATGATTTTCATCAGGATCTTTTGATTTTAATACACGAATACGAAGAAACGTAGGGTTCTTTAGCTCCTCTGACACAGTAAAAGTAACTTTAGCCTTTTCTCCTTCCTCATTATAAGCGTCTAATTTATATTCTTTTGTGGTTGGATGCTGTGACTTATCTTCATTACCTTTCATCTTTGTGATATCTGTCCCAGCGATGGTAATGATACCTTCTGTTGCTTTATCTAAAGTAGAAATCACGTTTAATAATGTTGTCTTCCCTGAACCTGAAGGACCCATGATTCCAACAAACTCTCCTTCTTCAATCGAAAAAGAAACGCCTTTTAAGGCATGGGATTGATTTTTCCCCTTTTTACCCTATATCTTTTCTACTTTATTTACATGTAATACGGTTTTACTCATAAAAATTACCTCCGATGTGTAATTTAATCTCAGGTTGATTCATACATCGTTAGTTTAGCTATTATGCTTTAATGAAGATATCTATTTTTCTTACATCTACCTTACAATGTTGTAAGACGTTAATGATTATTATTTTTTCAATCAAAGTATAGGCAGCAAAAACTCTCCAACTGATATACAGAAATAAAAAAACTATCTATTTCCTTAAAGAGTAAGAAAACAGATAGTTGTGTCCAATTTGTGTCTAAACGTACAATTTTCCCGAAATGGTATGGTGAGGCCATGCCCATCAACTTAAGAATTTCCACTACCCCCAAGTACAAAAAAACGTTATTCTTTCTTAACAAGCTAGTGTCCAGAGATAATAAAGTTGTTTAATTTACAATAAATTCTTTTAAAACATAATAAAGTTATTTAAAAAATTCTGGTCATGTTATTCAACAATTGAGCCATTTAATTGAATAAGACTACACAAAAAGTCGCTTTCCCTTACGTAAGGAAAGTGACTTTTTAGCTTTATTTCCCCCTTGTTATCAAGCTATTTATTTTAAGTTCCTTTGACTAATTTTGAAAATGTTGTTGACTATTCAGTTGAACTGTATTACGTTATTATTAAGTTGAACTATATAGTCGAACTGAATAAAGGGTGAGGATATGAAACATAAATTATTACCGTTGTCTGAAACAATGCATTATATTTTATTAGCTATGCGTGAGCCACTCCATGGCTATGCCGTAATGCAGAAGATAGAAAAGATAAGTAAAGGTACTGTCATTTTAGCAGCTGGTACATTATACGGTGCGATTGAAAACTTGAATAAGCATGGTTGGATTGAACCTGTAGGAGAGTTGGGTCGAAGAAAAGTTTATATGATAACTGCAGAAGGAAGCGCCATTTTGAAAATGGAACAAAACAGGTTATTACATATTTTATCTCTGTACGAAAGAAGTGAATCTAATGAAGAAATTTAAGATATTTTTTGATATTGGAAAAGAGGAGCAATGGCTGAACGAGCAATTACAAAAGGGCTATCGTTGTACAAATATTAGTGGACTAGGAATATACACTTTCGAAAAAACCAACAAGAGATATGTGATGCGACTGGATTATCAAGATTACTTGTCAAAGAAAAAGTTTAAAGATTACAGAGGGATATATGAAGATTTCAGTTGGAACTATATAAAGGGGCCCTGGCTTAGTGGAACTCGATATTGGCAAAAAGAAGATGATGATCAAAATGAAATCTTCTCGGATCGCCAATCAAAGAGCAATTATTATAAAAGATTGATGGGTTATTCATCTGGTATTGGTATACTGTTATTGCCTTATTTTCATATGCTTTACAAGAATTCAGGTTTATATTTAACTGAAGGTCTTTGGAGTATGAAAGGTGCATTGTTTTGGAAAGCATTATTATTTGAAACTCCATTTGTCCTTTTGAGGTTGCTTCCAGCCCTTATGCTTGTTTTCGTTGGTATCAGCTTCTATAAAACTTATCAAAAGTATTCAATGTTAAAAGAAAAATAAACGTTTTTTAAATTTTCCAGGATCGCGCGCTATTGTTGAATAAACCTTAGATTTCTAAACGACTTTATTGTTATATTTTTGAGTACAGTGAAGTATCTTATATCGAAAATTAAATAACTATATTTTAACCCCGTCCTAAATTTAGTACGGGGTTATGCTTGTTTTAGGTATTAAAGTTAAATAACTTTATTGTCTTTATACAGCTAGATAAGAAAGGATGACGTTTTTTATGAATCTCTCGATTCAAGATGAATTACAACCATTTGCGGAAGAATTAAAACGATACACCACACCTGTATTTTTAGAAGAACTGGCAAGAGAAATTGGATTTATAAAACGAAAACGTAAGTTTTCTGGCTCAGATTTAGCTACAATTTGTATTTGGATTAGTCAACGAGTGGCTAGCGATCCCTTAGTCCGATTATGTAGTAGAATTCATGCAGCCACTGGTACTCTTCTTAGCCCTGAAGGCTTAAATAAACGTTTAAATACAAAGGCAGTTTTGTTTTTACAACATATTTTCTCTTTATTGTTACAACAAAAAATATGTGAACAAACTCAAATCTCTAACCAACTTTTTTCTTATTTTAAACGCATTCGTATCCTGGATGCCACTGTATTCCAAGTGCCAAATGCTTTAGAAAATGTATATCCCGGCTCTGGAGGATGTGCCCAAAAAGCTGGAATCAAAATTCAATTAGAATATGACCTACATAGCGGACAGTTTTTAAACTTTCAAATAGGACCAGGAAAAAATAATGATAAAACATTTGGTACGGAGTGCTTAGCTACCTTACGACCAGGAGATTTATGTATTCGTGATTTAGGCTATTTTTCATTAGAGGATTTAGATCAAATGGATCAACGTGGCACCTATTATATTTCTCGATTGAAATTAAACACAAATGTATATGTGAAAAATCCAAACCCAGAGTTCTTTAAAAATGGTGCAATTAAGAAACAATCGGAATACATACAAATCGATGTAAAACAGATTTTGAAGCAATTACAACCAGGAGAAACATTTGAATTAAAAAATGCTTATGTCGGTGATAAACAACAACTGTTTGCACGCGTCATTTTTAATCGATTAACAGAAAAACAACTTCAAAAACGACGAGATAAGATAGCTGAAAAAGAAAAATCCAAAAATAGAACGTACTCAGAAAAAAGTAAATTGATAGCGGGCTTAAACGTGTACGTGACGAATACACCTTGGGAATGGGTTCCGATGGAACAAGTACATGAATTATATACATTGCGTTGGCAAATAGAAATTATTTTTAAAACGTGGAAATCATTATTCAAGATAGATCATTATTCTACGGTAAAGCAAGAACGATTAGAGTGCCAATTATATGGGAAACTCATTACCATTTTCCTATGTTCCTCTACTATGTTTAAAATGCGGCAATTACTTCTACAAAAAAAGAAAAAAGAATTAAGTGAATACAAAGCAATTGGAATGATCCAAGATCATCTATCTCTGTTATATCAAGCCATGCAGAAAGACACCCAAGAGATAACAAAGGTTCTAATCCGCCTGTTTACCCTACTACAGAAAAATGGACGGAAATCTCATCGATACGAGAAAAAGACAGTCTTTGATATTATGGGTGTTGTCTATGAGTATAATGGATTGAGAAAACAAAAGAAAGCTGCATAGTGAAAAAATGAAACCCGTTAGGGTTTATTTAGTATGCCTATTTTTAAGGAAATCAAATATTTTAAGAGCTTTTTAGTTTATATGAAAAAAATTCATTTTATTTCTGTTCTTAAGTTGATGGGCATGTATGGTGAGGCCTACTAGAAAAAATGAATAATAAAGTTGTTTACTTCGAGAGCTAAATCTTTAATGATGACCCCCATCATTTCAATAATACATATTTAAAAATATCGACATTTTCACCTTGTTCATCTAGAACTGTTTCAATATGCTCCCAACCTCTTTTTTCATAGTAAGCTGAAGCATTTTCTGTCTTTAAATATACTTTTGTATAACCTATTTTTTTCATATGTTTTAGCAAGTCTTTGATTAAATAAAACCCTATTTTTTGACTTCGGTATGAAGGTTCAACATATAAAGATGCTAACCAAGGTTTATATTGAGATTTTTCTTTCCAATCGTTTTCAAATACGGATACTGTTCCTACACATTGTTCATCTACATTCGCTATAAAAGTGATTGGAAATTCATCTGCATATGTTCTCTTAAAAAAATCGACAATTTCTTCATATGTTTTTTTACTGCTAGTTGGTACAACAAATTCTTTGTAAACCATTTTTGCAACATCTTCTATATGTTCTGGCCGATTTACTAATAAATCAATATCCATAAATTCCCCTCCGTTTTTAAATTCTAATTACTGTCCTGGTGTTAAACATCCGTTTGCCGAATATTCTATATAATCATTATAAACGATATGAAAAAAAACGACACTAAATCTCTTAGTATCGTTTTTTAAAACAACTCAATTATTCGTGAACACGTATTTTTTTCACTTTGAGGGGATTTCTTTTTATTAGCTTGATGGCGATGTAGTGCTCCCCCTTATAAATGTTACAAAAATCTTTCAAATAGCTCTAACTTGCACAATGCTTCCCGTTAATATAATACGCTGATTCTGTGAAAACCGTAAATACAACCTCTACTTCTGGAAGTCCAAAATCCATTACATATTTAGTAATGGCCTTGGCAAATCGATCACGAATTTCCTGTCCACGCTCGAACCATTTCACTTCAATAAGAGGAAACGCTTCTATTTCTTCTCCATTGAATACAAACGTAGAACTTGGTAGTTCCAACGTAAAATTATCCGTACCACACTCACAAATCTCTGCGAGCTCTTCTACTAATGGCTTGCTTATGCGTTTTAATTGTTCAGTAGTAATTCCACGAAACACAACATGCGGCATGTGAATCCCTCCGTTAGATAGCTTTATATTTGCTCACATCATAGCACAATTTATTTTGCTGCACTAGAATCTATTGGTACATTTCAATGACATTCTTAAATTGATAGGCATGGGGTAGTACCACACATCCATCAACTTAAGGATTTAGACTATTCTTGAAGTTAAAAGCACGTTACTATTCTCTTATGTTAATGAGAAAGGGTGACGTGCTTTTTATGAATATGCATCAAAAACAAGAGTTGTCTTTATTTGCCGAAGAGTTATATCGCTATATGTCTCCCGCTACACTTAATCAACTAGCTATAGAAGCTATTTTGAACGTAAGGGATTTGTAAGGAATAGGTAAGGAAAAAGAGATTTTCATTGTATATGATAAAAATATAAAGAGGCGTGAAAGGCGGAACAGATATGACTTATATATGAAAAACAAACCAGTAACAAGAGTGTTTCAGAAAAAAAGTAATTTCTGGGGTTAACATACCTGTGGAAAAAGAGGGATTGACCCTTTGTCATTAGTGGAGATGATAGCTGTGTGGTTAGTATGAAACAGCAAGCAACCACCTATACAATATGAATAGAGGAGAGGAATTCCTTATGAAAACACGTAGTCAAATTACATTTGCAAGTCTGGCCCTTTTAATTGCTGGAAATTCCCTGTTATACACAACGCCAACCTCAATTGTAAAAGCAGAGCCCACTCAAAATGTATCTAGTTCGTTACAAACAAGCACTCAACGAGATCGTAATTCCGTCAAGCAAGCAATGCGGGATACATTGCAACTTGGATTCCCGGGGATACTTGCTAAAACTTCCGAGGGTGGAAAAACGTGGAGTTATGCCGCTGGGATAGCGGATCTGAGAACCAAGAAACCAATGAAAACAGATTTTCGCTTTCGCATTGGCAGCGTGACG
>NZ_AYMH01000034.1:0-84446 GCF_000633475.1 Bacillus sp. H1a
TGTTCTTCAGCTTGACGTTGTTGTTCTTCTTGCTGTTTATGAGCTTGTTCTTCAGCTTGACGTTGTTCTTCTTGCTTACGAGCTTGTTCCTCAGCTTGGCGTTTCTCATCTTCTTGTTTACGAGTTTTATCGTCCGCCTCTTTCTTTTCTAATTCCTTTTTCTTTTCGGCAGCCTTTTTCTCTTCATTATTAGAAGCGACTTGTTTATTACTTGTTGTCGTTTTTTCAGATGAAGGACCTGAAATACCTAATAGCGCAACGAAAATGACAAATAACACAGCGGTAATAATAAATTGTTTTTTTGCTACACCTGTTTTCTTAATAACAGATAATATCGCAAGAACAAGGAAGAATATAAATAGAACGAAACTTAAAATAGAAAAAAATTCGACGACTGGGTGATCAGATTTTGTTGTGCCGGTCACCATTAAGATAATTGAAATCATAAAAAGAATAACGGTAAAACGACCATATTTTATCGCCTTACCATTTTTCTTAAAGAATGAAATAGTACATAAGATTAAAAGAATAAAAGCAATAAAAAATAAAGCTGTACCAATATTACTCAAAACTGCCATTTCAATACCTCCATTTGTAAGATTTGCCCTTTTGATTATATAAGAATTCATTGGGATTAACAGGGTTTCTAATAAAATAAAAAAATTTATATTATTTTTAATAGATAAACAAACAAAAAAATAAATATTTTATATATAGAGAAAAATGAATTTAATTCCTATTATCTTTCGAAAAGATTTTCATAGATTATAGTATCTCGTCTGAAAGAAGGGGATTTGAATGGAATTCCAATTGTTAGTGAATTGCGTGTTACAAGAAGGTAATGCTTACTTTTTAGTAACGAAAGTAGATGATGTTATTACGTTAAAAGTACCAATTACAGAAGGAGTATCAGGTTTATTTTTAGCTTTAGGTGTACCAAAATACTCTTAATTTAAATTGTAATAGTAAAAGGGAATGCCGTCTATTTTATACTAATTTTGCAATAGCACGTTTAAAACAGACATACATATACTAAAATGTTTCATTAGCCTTTTATGATGAAATATAGATTTAAAAAGTGTATTAAAAATAGAGGGGATACTCTTTATATTTATGAAAATAAATGAGGCGCTAGTATACATGAAAAGACGAACGTATGACATTCCAGTCGCATTGCGAAGAGAATGGTTTTTAATAGAGTTAGCGCACTTAACAAAAAAATATGGAATTGAAATTGCAACTAGTAATATTGAAGATGCACCATTTTTAAGAGATCAAGTTACAGAATTGAAAATCGAAGCTGGTTTACAATACGATAAATATGGTGATGAGTACATCATCGAGTTTTAAACAAAGAAGCTGCGTATAAAAGGTTATTAAAGAGACCTTTTATACGCAGCTTTTTTGTAAAGAGAAAGCTTTGTTGAGAAATATTTAATGCCCTTATTGCAAAAAGGAATGGATGATTATTTAGAGAATATCGTTGGATAAGAAAGGAATGTCGTTATTAATTTCTTATTCAAATGTATCACAAAAATAATTGATTAAATAGTTTTTTAACAATAGGTATTTACTAAAATGATAACGCTTTCTTTCAGACGGAAAAAGGGGGATTTTAATGGGGATTATGAAAAGATGTATCGTATTACTTATTGTACTTTTTATTATGAGTCCAATGGTTATTAGTACAAATATACAGGCGGAGGTTGTAAAAGAGCTTAAGACCGGATTTCCAGATAAAGAAGTATATACTCCTGGAGAATGGTTTTTAGGTCAGAAGCCAGCTAATTATGATGAGAATAAACCACCGATTCTCTTTGTGCAAGGAAGAAATGGTAATGCGGATAGTTGGTATGGAAAAACAGTGTATCACGATATAAATGATATGTACGATTATGCAGTGAAAGCAGGCTATCAAACTGTATTTATTCAATTGTATGATGCTGCAGGGAAAGGGTCAGCGAGTCAGTGGGACAATGGAAAATTGTTAGCGCAAAAACTTGAAGAGATTTATAATCATTTTGGTAAAAAAGTAAATATTGTAGCTCATAGTAAAGGTGGTATCGATACACAAGCTGCTTTAGTTGGATACGGAGCGAATCGATTTGTTGGAAATGTTATTACACTTGCCACTCCGCATTATGGATCAAATTTAGCGGATTTATCATATAGTTGGTGGGCAGGATGGCTTGCTTCTATATTAGGTCAAAAAGATGATGGTACGTACTCATTACAAATAGGTGAAATGGCAAAATTCCGATCTACAATAGATAATAATCCTGCAGTTAAGTTGAACCGCTACTTTACGGCTACTGGGACAAGTTGGGGACCTGTATTTTCAGCATTATCTATGGGCGGACTGTATTTAGCATCGTACGGTTCTAATGATGGATTAGTGAACGAATGGAGTGCTAAGTTGCCGTATGGAACACATTTATTTACAGATTCAAGATTTGATCATGACAATATACGGAAAGGTTCAGCTGTTTTCGCAAGAATTGAACCATATTTACGTACAGCAAATGTAGCAGTACCAGCTTTATTAGCTCCGAGTTATAGTTCAGATGAAAAGGTAGAACAATTAAACACAACTTCTAATCAAAATATTTTAGGAGGAGAATTACAACAAAATCAGTGGATAGGGCAAACTGTTGTGGTAGATAAAAAGGCAGAAGGAACAGTCTCAGTTTTAACTGCCTCTTCAGATGTAGAAACACAACTTATATCTCCAAAAGGAAAAGTTTATACAAATAAAGATAGTGCTTTCGCAATTGGTGAAGGTGAATCTTTCTTTAAAGGAGCGACTATAAGAACATTTAAATTTGATAAAATGGACGTAGGAGAATGGAAAGTTAAAATGATGGCGAAGCAGCCGAAAGATGCATATTTAATTGTAACTGATTACAAAAAAGAAGCTCCGTTCGTCCTTCAAATGCCGGCAAAAGTCAAAGTAGATAAAACAGATTATAAACTAAAAAAATCACCTACAGCTCCTGAAATGAAAGGTGATCTTTCAGTAACAGTAAGAGTAATTAATAAAGAAGGGGAGCTAGTATCTGAATCAAATGAAACACAAAATATAAATACTAATACGTTTACAGGCGCTTTGAAAAACGTAAAGCAGCCAGGCGTATATAACGTTACGATTGATATAAAAGGGATGAATAAGGAAGGACAACCTTATAATCGTACGATTGTTAAGTCTGTTTATGTGGAGAAGTAAGAGAAATAAACATATAGAATTAAATAAAGTGAAACTTTAATCAATAAGATATATTAGTGTGAACCAGGAGATAATGAATAAAGCGGGGACTAAGTTTGAAATTTAGTCCTCGCTTTTTATTTATGTAGTTGGGCAGGAAGAAGACAAAAAGTATCGAATGAATGTAATTATACAGTACTGTTTGCTTTTGGTAGGAATAAAGATACGTTAACTATTTTTCAAACTGTAACGAAAAGCTAATAAATAATAGAGGGAGCAACTTACATGGAAAATATATTAAAGG
Organism: Bacillus sp. H1a; assembly: GCF_000633475.1. NCBI lineage: Bacteria > Bacillati > Bacillota > Bacilli > Caryophanales > Bacillaceae > Bacillus > Bacillus sp. H1a. The sequence continues at coordinate 3,507 of NZ_AYMH01000034.1, forward strand.
TATCCTCAAAATCAAGTCCAAATTCAGTTGCAGGTGCAATTGCGGGTGTACTAAGAGCAAGTGGCAATGTAGAAATCCAAGTGATTGGAGCTGGTTCTTTAAATCAAGCGATTAAAGCAATTGCGATTGCAAGAGGTTTTGTAGCTCCAAGTGGCATTGACTTGGTTCTTGTTCCAGCATTTCAAGAGGTTTCTATCAATAATCAAGAAAGAACAGCAATCAAATTAATTGTAGGTCCTAGAAAAAAGAGGTCCTAATAGAAGACGCTAGTATAAGGGGATTTGAAAAGTTTGATAGAATGAAGTGATCCAAAAAAGTTAGACACGTTATTTCATTTGGAAGTTCCTTGGGCATGGACCCGGTATTGTACCGGGCTTATGTCTTTTAAATGTGTTTCAGCTAGCCCCGAACATAGCACCAATATAATAGCACCAATAATGGAAAAGAAGGGGTAGAAAATACTTACAAGTATAAAAACAACAATATAAAAATTCCTTCCTATACCTTTTGGAGCAAAAATAATTAAAATCAGTGATACAAATATTAAATAAATTAAATTACTATCAGATATTTATACGTTAATTATTTATTGGGAATATAGTCTCGCCAGGTTTGGAAAATTTATATAATTTTCTTGCGAATTTTAGCATTCCCTCTTCGCTTGCTGTTAAAGTCTTAATATCTTTCTCAAGGGATTTTCCAACCTTTTCTAGAGCGGATAATCTTTGTTTTTCTTGAACTATTAGGGCTTGTTTTGCTTTTGTTAATTTTTGTTGTTGGTAAATGGAATGTTGAGCAGACAAAGTTACAGACAATATAAAAGCTAAAGTTAACAACAAACGCCGTCTTAGTTTTTTCTTCGTTTGTTGTCGATTGTTAGGATTAAATTGTTTTTTGGGGACTAATTGTTGTGATAATTCTGGGGTATTGCTCATTTTAATGCCTCCATTACTAATTATAGAATTTTAAATTTTTTAAGAAATCATATAAACAAAATGGGAATTTTGAACTCATTTTTGTAAATGTGGGTTTTGTAAACTTTAAATAAAATCCCTATTCTTTATTAAAAACTGCCCTTATTGGAGGAGCAACAAGGGCAGAATATACATGGAGTTGCAAGGGGTAATCTGTAAAATCATATAAATTGTAACATGTACATATACCTATAGTAGTTACGAAAAAGTAACAAAATCGTTATTTGAATAGAAAGAGAGAAAATATGGAACCTTCAATAATTGTATAAGTCGTGTGAGAGTTGAAAAAATAGTATATTATCTTTCTCAATGTACATATTAAGTAAAGTGTTTAATATCATACATAAAAGGCGGGGTAATATGAGTGAAAATAAGAAAAATGAAGAATTGAATAAGGTGAAGAAGTATTATTTTAATGAGGATAATCAGCCAGTAGCTGGTATAGAGTTAACTTTGTCGCCTGATATAGGAAGCTTGTTAGACCCGAAATCAGTTAATGATGAAAGTAGAGATATTGATAATGAATAAGTTTAATCTAAGCATCCATTCGGGTGCTTTTTATTTTGGAGGATGATGAATGATGACAAACATGATGTAAAAGAAATCTATTTTGCTGTACGTAATGAGGACGGAACATTTGATTACAAGAAATTCAAACGCAGCTATGATAAATATGTAAAATTACTTGCTAAAATCCTACGTGATCGTGGATTATCTGTAGAAAAAGGATTGTGGACTCACTATGATGTGACGAAAAGGATGGTTGGTTAAATCTTGGCGGTGAGCAATGGATTAAAAACGATCCAACTTATGTGAAGTTTAGTAAGAAAAGCACAGTGGATTCTTCTATTGTTGGAAAGCGTGTTGTTTCTAAAGTTAATAATCTACGTTTCTATGACGATCCATCTTGGCAGGATAAAGATGTTGCTGGATCTGTAGATACAGGATTAGGATTTACTATCATTGATAAAGTGATAGTGAATGGGTCGAGACAATATAAAGTGAAAAATTCTCGTGGAAGTGTATTCTATATTACAGATAGTCCATATTTTGTACAAGTTAAATAGCAAAATGAAAAGCCGGCTCTTATATAGAGTCGGCTTTGTTTAGTGTAATTTTATTCTTTACTTTTTATAGCTTCTTTTAGTGTTTCAAGAGTTTGCTTTAACCATTCTAAAGCTGTTAAATTTAATGCAGGGAAATAAATATAAGTTTTATATGTAATAAATTCCTCTTTTTCACTATCAGTTAAATTACCGATTAAAAATGAAAGTATATCATTTATAGTATTTTCGATACAGACTTTATTAACTTCCATTATAAATTCACTAAGAGCTTCCTCAGGTGATTCCATGTCTTGGTGAAATGTTCCTGCTAAAAAATCACCTAATTCTTTATATGAGCTATATTTATTTTCCATATAAATTCTCTCCTCTACTTTTCTGGATATCCTGTAATAATAAAACTTCCTTGGTTATCTTTTTTCAAAACAATCACAGCATTTTCCGCATCCGAAGCACTGTTTTATCCTCTGTTGATAACTCGTCCAATTATAGCATTACCGCTATAAATTACGGATAGTAATACGTACGTGAATGTGAAGTAATACGAAGAAAAGACCGCCTATTACGGGCGGTCGATTTTTACTAATTATTTTTTAATGCTTGTTTTAACGTTTCAACTGTTTGTTCAAGCCATTCTATAGGAGTAAGTTTTAAAGAAGGAAAATAAACTTCAGTATAATCTTTAATGAACTCTTCTTTTTCTTGTGTAGATAAATCACTTTTTAAAAATTCAGTTATGTACTTTATAGTATTTTCTATACACACTTTATGAGCTTCTTCTATAAATTCATTTAAGGCTTTTTCTGCTGTTCCCATATCTTGATGAAATGTTCCATCTAAAAAATCACTTAATTCTTCATACATATAATCTTTATCATTCATAAGTATCCTCCTAAATTTCTATCTTACGGGATATCCTGTCCGAATATAACTTCCTTGCCCGTCTTTTTTTAAGAGAATTTTAGCATTAGTTACCTCTAAAACATTTTCAGATCCTCTTACAATAGATCGACCAATAACTTCATCACCTCTATACTTAAACGCTAGAGTTGGCCAGCTGTAAGGATCATCTAACTACCTTTCTATTTTACGTATATTTCGAGGATTAGTTAACACTTCATCAGCAACTTTTTGAGCTGATTTTAAATCATTAAAAGATGAAGATCCTGTGATATCTGGATCATCTATTAAGCGTTGAACCAATGCTTCATTAGATATTTCAACATGCTTGTCCATTAAATGTCCGCCTTTATCTTCGTGTTGCTTTAAATCACCATCAAATACACGTGGACTATATTGAGTTGATCTATCTATGTTTTCAGCAAATACCAAAGTATCTTTAGCTTGTCTAACAGCAAATGAAATCTATGTATATGTGAAATAGAAAAAGAAATAAACCGCTGGTAATAGATGGTCTAATATTATTTACAATTAGTATACTTGAAAAGGAATTGTTAATTTTCATTTAGCATAATCTCTAATTTATCTAATTCAATAAGTAGAGAGTCGTCAAAACTTTTTACGAGGCCGGTATCAGTATAGGCTCTCACTGCGCCTTTAATTCGATGAGATTCTAGTCCGTCATTAGTATAGTCGTTACTTTGCAGATAATTAGCTAAACGATTTAATCGTTTTAGTAAATCTTCATAGAATGGATCTTCTTTTTCTTTTTATTTATTTTTTGTAATTTCAATTACTATCTCGATTTGACTTAATAGTACATTTGCATTTTTAGACATATATATTGTCCTCCTATATATATCAATCATTTTTTGAGGACGGTCTAATATTATTTATTGCTATTTAATATAGCCTGAAGAGATTGTTCTACCTTATACATTTCACCTAATATAGGATTATCATAATCACTACAAGAGTCGAGATATGCTCTAACTCCACCAAAAATCTTGAAATCTAGTCTGGATAGTGAAGAAAGTTCTTTAGTTTCTAATACGGCTACAGCTGCTTTGTAACGTTTAATTATATCATCAATCATTTTTTTTCTTTAACTTCATTTTCTTTTTCAAGATTTTTAATAATATTGTTCATTTGTTTTTTTTATTCGGTAATATTTTGAGTATGCATTAGTATTTAAATACCTCCATTTTCATTTCAATTATTTATTTGGTACTTTTCGTACATCTGAAATCCATTCTAAAGGCCAATTTTGTGGAAGTAAAACTTGATGAATCCAGAGGATATATTCCACACACAAGTTCAACAATGGGAACGGCAATACCTATTTATCAAGGTGATTGTAATACAAGATTTATTGCAGAAATGTATGTTAAATGAATTGTTTTTAAAATAAAAATCGATCTAATATAGTTTAATTAAAAGGCTATTATTTGCTCACAAATAATATAAAAACACGTGAAAAAATATGAAATTCCCTATTGAAATATAATATAACAAATGAAAAAGTGTCACAAATGCTTGTATAACAGGCATTTGTGACACGTTTATAGTTTTATTTAACACAAAATGAATAAGATTAAAACTGCTCATTCTTCTCCCAAGATTCTACAATATAATGAGCAATCGTCGGGTTGAATCCTTTTCCAACTAAGAACATAATAGCAGCAACTTCCGTTAAAGCGTGTTGGTGTGATGTATGTTTTGCTTCATTTAAACCGTAATCTACCCAAGGTTTTACGAAATCTAGTACAGGTTTCTTTAAAGTTAAAAACTGTGTGCCGACAACTTGTTGGATTTGTTGTTGTGTTGGTTCTGTAATTGGTCCTGGAGGTAAAATTTGTGGCTGTGTAGTATCTAACGTTGGTCCTGGAGGTAAAATTTGTGGTTGCGTCGGATCAATTGTTGGTGGTGCAGGTGGTGAGACACGTGAATCGGAGTTTGGTTGATACATTTGTTGTTGGTATTGCGGTTGTTGTGGCTGAGATGCGTATGGATTTTGTTGATATTGTTGTTCTTGATTTTGTGGTGCTACATATGGATTTTGAGGATATTCATAATTTGGACGTGTTTCATATGGATTTTGTTGATATTCAGCTTCTTGATTTTGCGGAGTTGCGTATGGATCTTGTTCGTATTGGGGTTCTTGATGTTGTGTTTCTTGCTCCCCATATTGTTCTGCATATCTTTGATCCTGATGTTGAGGGGAAAATGGTTGTTGTGGGTAAGGCGGTTGATTATTATAGAACATTTTTATTCCTCCTTCATGATGATGCCTACCACCTAGTGTATGGGCGGACAAGAAAATATGTGATGAAAAAATGCGGGCGTGTTACAATAAGAAACTGGGTGAAGATAAAATGATAAAACAAGAAAAAATTCAAAAAACAATAACTTTCGTAAAACATATTTTAGAAAAAGATGCGAGTGGGCATGATTGGTATCATATTGAACGAGTACATAAATTGGCGATTTCTTTATCCGAGCAAGAAGGGGGAAATCGTTTTATAATTGAAATGGCGGCATTACTTCACGATGTAGCAGATGAGAAGTTAAATGAGAGTGAAGAGGCAGGAATGAAAAAAGTTTCTGATTGGTTAGAAGATTTACATGTTGAACAAGAGGAAAGTAAACATATTCTCCACATTATTGCGAATATGTCCTTTAAGGGTGGCCATGGTGGCAAAGTGGAATCAATTGAAGGGGAAATTGTTCAAGATGCGGATCGTTTAGACGCTCTTGGTGCAATTGGAATAGCTCGTACGTTTGCATACGGAGGAGCGAAAGGGAGATTAATGTATGATCCAAATATTCCTCCTCGTGAAGTGATGGCGAAAGATGAATACCGAAAAAATAACGATCCATCTTTAAATCATTTTTATGAAAAACTTTTAAAACTAAAAGACTTAATGAACACGAACGCAGCAAAACGAGAGGCTGAAGTTCGTCATCGTTATATGGAAGAGTTTATTGAACAATTTATGAAAGAGTGGAATGCACAAATATGAAAATGTTAACTGTGGAAAACTTATCGAAATCATACGGAGATAAACCGTTATTTGATGGACTATCATGTAGTATTACGGAGGGACAACGTGCTGGAATTATTGGTGTAAACGGTACTGGTAAATCAACGTTATTAAAAATTATTGCAGGGGTAGAAATTCCTGATACAGGTGATATGACGCATTCGCGTGGGTATACAATTAGTTATTTATCACAGCAGCCTGAGTTTGATGAAAAACTAACAGTATTAGAGCAAGTATTCCATGGTGATACACCTTTAATTCGTCTTCTTCGTGATTATGAAAAGGCGCTATTAAATATCGAAAAAGATCCAAGTAATGAAAAAGTACAAGAACAATTATTTGCAGTGCAGCAACGTATGGATGCAATGAGTGCGTGGGAAGCAAATGCAAATGCGAAATCTCTTTTAACGAAATTAGGAATTACAGATTTCACAGCAACTGTTGGGAATTTATCTGGTGGACAAAAAAAACGTATCGCAATGGCACAATGTTTTATTGAAACACCTGATCTATTAATTTTAGACGAGCCTACGAACCATCTTGATCATGAGACAGTTGAATGGTTAGAAGAATATCTAGCAAGATACACAGGTGCGGTATTACTTGTAACCCATGATCGTTATTTCTTAGATCGTGTGACAAACCGTATTTTTGAATTAGATAATGGTAAACTATATAGCTACGAAGGAAACTATAGTACATTTTTAGAAGCGAAAGCACTTCGTGAAGAGCAAGAATCGGCACAAGAATCAAAACGCCAAAATTTATATCGTCGTGAACTTGCTTGGATTCGACGTGGTGCAAAAGCCCGTTCTACAAAACAAAAAGCACGTATTCAACGTTTTGAAGAACTAAAGGGGCAAGAAGGACCAGCTGCGAAACAGTCAGTTGATATTGCACTAAGTGGAAGTCGTCTAGGAAAGAAAGTACTTGAGTTAAAAGACGTAACGAAAAAATTTGGCGATAAGACAGTACTACATAATTTTAACCATATTGTGAAACCAGGCGATCGTATTGGAATTATTGGAGCGAATGGAAGTGGAAAATCTTCTCTATTAAATATGCTTGCAGGCAAGCTATCTCCTGATAGTGGTGAAATTGAAGTTGGACAAACTGTAAAAATAGCTTATTATACGCAAGAAAATGAAGAGATGAATTTAAACCAGCGTATGATTGAATATATTAAAGAAATTGCGGAAGTCATTCATACGACAGACGGAAAAGTAATTGGCGCATCTCAAATGCTAGAACGTTTCTTATTCCCGCCGCATTCACATGGAACACCGCTTGGTAAACTATCTGGTGGTGAAAGAAGACGTTTATACTTATTACGTATATTAATGGGAGAACCAAATGTACTATTACTTGACGAACCTACGAATGATCTAGATACACAAACATTAACAGTGCTAGAAGATTATTTAGAAGATTTCCCAGGTGTCGTTTTAACTGTATCGCATGACCGTTACTTTTTAGATAAAGTAGTAGATGAATTATTCATCTTTACTGGCGAAGGCGAAGTGCGTGAATTCTTAGGTAGTTATACTGATTATTTAGAAATGGAAAAAACGAAAGAACTCATTGAGAAAGCAGAAGTTCAAAAAGAAAAAAAAGTAGTAGAAGAAGTTCCGAAACAACAACGTAAACGTAAGCTTTCTTACAATGAACAACGTGAATGGGAAACAATTGAAGATACAATTGCAGAACTGGAAGAGAAACTTGAGTCAATTGGAGAAGAACTTGCGAATGTTGGATCTGACTTCACAAAGGCACAAGAATTATCTGAAGCACAGCAGAAAATAGAAGAAGAGCTAGAAAAAACGATGGAACGTTGGAGCGAGTTATCTGACATCGTTGAAGGTTTAAAATAAAAACAAGCTGCATATATTGAAATGTAAAGAGAAAAACTTTACACTATTGATAGAACCTATTTTAGGAGGGGAAAAAATGAGAACATCTAATCCAATGTTGAAAAAAGACACATTTCGTAAAGAGGGAGCAAGTGCTTCTGCGATGACTATTGGCGGAACAGTAGGCAAAACGTTTATTATGCTTATCTTGTTACTTGCAACGTCTGTCTATTCATACATACAGATGACAAATAATACGATGAAAATGCCAGTATTAATTGGTGCTTTAGTTATTGCCGCAATTGTTGCGTTTGCGTCTATATTCTTCCCGCGCTTTTCACCTATTGGTGCGCCAATCTATGCAGCAGTAGAAGGGGTTGTATTGGGAAGTATTTCAGCGATTTATACAATGAAATTTGGCGATACTATCGTTTTAAACGCTGTCTTACTAACAATTTCAATTCTATTTGCAATGTTAGTGTTGTATGCAACGCGCGTAGTAAAAGTAACTGATAAATTCCGTACGGGTGTAATAGCAGCGACAATGGGAATTGCGGTTATGTATTTAATCGTATTCTTACTAAACATGTTCGGCGTTACTGTTCCATATATTCACCAAGGTGGAACAATTGGTATGATCATTAGTGCAGTTATTATTGTAGTTGCTGCATTAAATTTATTACTAGATTTCGATTTAATCGAAAGCGGTGCACGTAGCCAAGCTCCAAAATATATGGAGTGGTACGGTGCAATGGGTCTAATGATGACGCTAGTATGGTTATACTTAGAAATCCTTCGTTTTGTTTCTTACTTTACGAAAAATGATTAATAAAAAAATCCTGCATGAAATGTGCAGGATTTTTTATTTTCAAAGATAAAGTGAAACTTTAATCAGTGGGGGGTGGTCCATCCTCCATTGATTATTAGTTGAACCAATCGGGCTTTTACGGGCAGTTGATCTCCCACCTAACTCCCTCGCATTCGCCGAATTTTGAAGTGGGAGTCTTACTGCCCGTTAATGCGGGATAAATTGAGAATACGGTATAATATGGAAGCTAGTAACTTGAATTAAAGGGGGATGGAATATGATGAAAGAGAAAAAAGGGATTTTGAAAAAACTATTTTCTAAAAGTTTTTTCATAGAACTAGATGACGCTTTAACGTATCCATCGGCGGAAGTGATTTGTTCGGCTATTGATAGATACGCGACTGAGTGTAATGAACAACTAAAGTTTGAGAGCAAAGTAAAACCGATTATTTTTTATTTAGAAAATGTACTTTATCGTGCTGAAATTAAGTTGGCTCGTGGGGGATATTATATTTCTTGCAGCGAAGTGTAAAAAAATTTGAAACCCTATATGTTTGAAACATGTAAGGTTTCTTTTTTACTTTTATAAGGTATAAAATAAGTAATTTTATTTACAAACATACCATTTTGCAATTTTTACCCTTCACACATTTTTCTTTACAATGAAGAAAAATGTGTGAGGTGGTATAACTTATGATGAATCGAGTTGTATTAATCGGTAGATTGACAAAGGAGCCGGAATTATACTACACAAAACAAGGAGTGGCTTATGCACGAATATGTGTTGCGGTGAATAGGGGGTTTCGAAATAGTTTAGGTGAACAACAAGTGGATTTTATAAATTGTGTCGTTTGGCGAAAATCGGCTGAAAATGTAACTGAATATTGTACGAAGGGGTCCCTTGTTGGGATTACTGGGCGTATTCATACGAGTAATTACGATGATGAACAGGGAAAGAGAATATATGGAACTGAAGTTGTAATTGAGAGTATTACATTTTTAGAGAGAAGGAGGGAGGGGGCATCGCAATAAAATGGGACTTTAAACAATAGGTTCGGAAGAATGTGGTGAAAAGTATTTTTATTAGGTGTTGCTTCGTAATGTTTCTCAGCTTGAAATTTGTGGGAAACCTGTACGATTCCACAACCATAATGGAGTATGGACATCAATAGGGGCGAGGCCACTATCAGTCAGTACATTCTCCCATATCTTATCTACAGTCTGTCGGTCTTCAGCACTTCCATTTGAATTATTTTGCAATCAGTAAACTTATGCGAATAGGATATAGTCCACTAAAAAAGATATATTCTTTTCTTTAAGCACTATAGAAACTTTATTATTCTATATAAAGAAAAAGAAAGAATGAAAAAGTATGATGGTGGGAAGAAAGTAGTTAAGCATCCGAGTAGGAGTATAGAGGGATAATATGTTACAATACAGCTAAGAACATGCAATAAAGGAGAGTTTATTTACGTGAAGATTAAAGCAATTGAACCGACGCCAAGTCCGAATACAATGAAAGTTATTTTGAATGAAGTATTACCATCAGGAGCACGTAATAATTATACAAATGAAAATAAAGAACAAGCACCCGTACAAGTACAAGAAATTTTGAAAATTGAAGGCATTAAAGGTGTGTATCATGTAGCAGACTTTTTAGCAGTAGAGAGAAATGCGAAGTATGACTGGAAAGTTTTATTACAACAAGTTCGTACCGTTTTCGGTGAAGAAATAGTGGAAGAAAGTGAAGAACAGCAACTTTCTCATTTTGGAGAAGTGAAAGTGTTTGTTCAAATGTTCTTTACTATTCCGATGCAAGTGAAGTTAACAGATGGAACGACAGAAGAGCGTGTTGGCTTACCTGATCGTTTTAAAGAATCAATTATGAAAGTGCAAATGTCTGCACCTAACGTTGTGAAAGAGCGTAAATGGGTAGAGCAAAGTACACGTTACGGTAATTTTGAAGAAATCGGGAAAGAAGTAGTAGAAGAACTTGTCGCTGCTTATTCAGAAGAACGTGTAAATCAAACGATTAAAGAATTATTAGATCAAGCAGGTGCTATTGAAGTAACGATTCAAAAGCGTGAGCCATATAAAGTAACAGAAGAGATGATGGAAGATTCTGATTGGAAAAAACGTTTTGTAGCTTTAGAACAAATGGATCCTACTGAAGAAGATATTCCAGTATTGAAAAAGGCGTTAGATGATGAGAAAGTATCTATCCGCCGCTTAGCAACAGCATATTTAGGTATGGTAAAAGGTGATGAAGTATTGCCGTTATTATATAAGGCGTTATTAGATCGTTCTGTAAGTGTTCGCCGTACAGCAGGGGATTGCTTATCAGACGTAGGTGACCCAGCAGCGATGTTCGTTATGATTAAATCTCTGAAAGATTCAAGTAAATTAGTACGCTGGCGTGCAGCAATGTTCTTATTTGAACTTGGTGATGAAAGTGCAATTCCAGCACTAAAAGCAGCGCAAGATGATCCAGAGTTTGAAGTAGCGATGCAAGCGCGTTTAGCTTTAGAACGTATTGAAGGCGGCGAAGAAGCAAAAGGTTCTGTATGGAAGCAAATGACGGAGTCTCGTAAAGGAGAATAATTTATGATTGTTTTCTATGATAGTTGGTGTCCGATGTGCACAGCAGTGGCAGACCGTACGAAAAAAGTAGATAAAAAAGGCAAGATGAAATTTATTTCATTTCGAGATAAAGAGGTAGTGGATCAATACGAACTTTCTGAAGAATTACAGAGCAAGATGGAACAAAGACTGTATATATTAAAAAGCAATAAATGGTACGATGGCATTCATAGTATATACGTCTTAGCGAAGGCTGTCCCGTCTTTTTGGTTTGCAGTTCCTTTCATTAAGCTATCGATAGCTCTTGGATTTGGAAGTAAAGTATATGATTATATTGCTAATAATAGAAAACTTGTACCCGTAGGTCATTGCCGTGAAGGGGTTTGTGAAATCCCATTAAAAAAATAAAGACATTACTATCTTTCTTTTGCACCTATTAATAGAGCGTGATATGATAAATTTGGAATGAAAGTTGAAGGAGAGATTACAAGATGTCAAATGCATATGAAGAATACATGCGTCAAATGGTAATTCCAATGCGCCAAGAGCTAGTGCGTTCTGGATTTGAAGAGTTAACTACAGAAGAAGCTGTAACAGAATTTATGGAGAATGCATCAGGTACAACATTAGTAGTTGTAAACTCTGTTTGTGGTTGTGCAGCTGGTTTAGCACGTCCATCAGCAGGTCAAGCAGTTGTACGTGCTGAAAAACAACCTAATCATCTTGTAACTGTATTTGCAGGTCAAGATAAAGATGCTACTGCGAAAATGCGTGAATACTTCGGAGAAATTCCTCCATCTTCACCATCTATGGCATTACTAAAAGGAAAAGAAGTTGTTCACTTCATTCACCGTCATGAAATTGAAGGGGCAACAATGGACGAAATTATTACAAACTTAGAACAAGCTTTCGAAAAGAATTGCTAAAGAAGGGGGAGAGTAAATCTCCCTCTTTTCTTTATATAGAGGTGAAACAATGATAGTAACAACAGCAGGAAGAACAAATAAAGAAATGACAGCATATGCAAAAAAAGTAGCAGAAGAATTAAATAGCGCTTTCGTTATTCGTAAGGATATACCTGTATACAAACTACATGAGCAGTACGAACAAGATGTACTTGTCGTAGGAAAGAACCGATTAGCTATTTATCCAAAAGGTACGGAAGAGTCGTTTTTCTTTCATCCAAATTCAGCAATGTTTCGTGTGAAAAGGTTAATGCGAGGTGAACATGATCCGTTTGTACTAGCTGCAAAGTTAGAGAGTGGAATGTCGGTATTAGATTGTACGCTCGGTATGGCATCAGATAGCATCGTAGCTAGTTATGTCGTTGGTGAGAACGGAAAAGTAACAGGGCTTGAAGGTAATGAATATATGGCTTACATCATGGAGAACGGTTTGCAAACATGGTCTTCATTAGTTGAAGAAATTGATGAGGCAATGCAAAGAATCGATGTAAAGCAAACGGAGCATTTCGCATTTTTAAAACAATGTGAAGATAATAGTTATGACGTCGTATATATTGATCCGATGTTCGAAGAAACTGTCATCGAATCAGATGGAATTAGAGGATTAAAACACTTCGCTTTGTATCATGATATTACTGACGAAACAATTGCGGAAGCGAAGCGTGTGGCGAGAAAACGTGTCGTTCTGAAAGATCATTTCCGTAGTTCTAGATTTGAAAAACACAATTTTCATGTATACAAAAGAAAAAGTGCAAAGTTTCATTTTGGTGTAATTGACCCTTGCTAATTGTTTGAAAAGATGTATAATAAGCAATAATTAATTAAATATACTGTCTGTGATGAAGAGAGTAATCTTTTTCAGAAGGAAAGCGAGCTAGGGATGGTGGGAGCCTGGTGCGGAGAAAAAGATGAAGCGCACTTCGGAGATGCTTCTTGAACGAATAGTAGAGTAAGCCGGGGCCCCCTGTCCTCGTTACAAACGGGAAAGTGGTTCAAAATGAACAACAAGGGTGGTACCACGGGTTAAAACTCGTCTCTTTTTTAGAGACGAGTTTTTTGTGTTTTAAAAAATAAGGAGGTTGTAGTATGGAGTATAAAACGCAGTTTGCGAAAAGCCTATCAAGTATTATTACGAATGCATTAACACAAAATCAAATTTTAGACTTAATTGAAACGCCAAAGCAAGATGAATTCGGAGATGCAGCGTTCCCGTGTTTTTCACTTGCGAAGCAATATAAGAAAGCACCGGCTATTATTGCAAAGGAGATCGCAGAGAAATTAAATGATCCGTTCTTAACGAAAGTAGAGGCTGTTGGTCCTTATGTAAACGTATTTTTTAATCGTCAAACAGTAAGCGATGAGGTATTAAAAACGATTTTAGCAGAAAAAGAAGAATACGGCCAAAATCATTTTGGACATGAAAAAACGGTAGTTATCGATTACTCCTCACCAAATATTGCGAAGCCTTTTTCAATGGGGCATTTACGTTCTACGATGATTGGTAACTCGTTAAAGCATATCGCCGAAAAATGTGGATATGAAGTTGTAGGAATTAATTATATTGGAGATTGGGGAACGCAGTTTGGAAAGTTAATTACTGCATATAAAAAATGGGGCAATGAAGCAGTTGTTAAAGAAGATCCAATTCGCGAATTATTTAAGCTATATGTTCAGTTTCATGAAGAAGTAAAAGAGAGCCCAGAACTAGAAGAAGAAGGACGTGCGTGGTTTAAAAAATTAGAAGAAGGTGATGAAGAAGCAGTCGAACTTTGGAATTGGTTCCGTTACGAGTCTTTAAAGGAGTTCTCTCGTATTTATGAACTTCTCGGTGTGGAATTTACAAATTTTCAGGGAGAAGCTTTTTATAACGATAAGATGGAAGACTTCGTTGGAATTTTAGAGGAACACAATTTACTTGAAGAATCAGAAGGCGCATTAGTCGTTAATTTAGAAGAAGAAGGTATGCCGCCTTGCTTAATTAGAAAATCTGATGGTGCGACTATTTATGCAACACGTGACTTAACGGCAGCTTTATATCGTCAAAACACATATGGATTTGATAAAGCGCTATATGTTGTGGGCCCAGAACAAAGTTTGCATTTTAATCAATTTTTCACTGTATTAAAAAAATTGGGCTACAACTGGGTTGATGGAATGGAACATATACCGTTCGGATTCATTTTAAAAGATGGTAAGAAAATGTCCACACGTAAGGGTAGAATTATATTACTAGAAGAAGTACTTGAAGAAGCAGTTGCGCTTGCGAAACAAAATATTGAAGAGAAAAACCCTAATTTAAAACAAAAAGAAGAAGTAGCAAAACAAGTCGGTGTTGGAGCAGTCATCTTCCACGATTTAAAAAATGAGCGTATGCATAATATCGAATTCTCATTAGAAAATATGTTGAAATTTGAAGGAGAAACAGGACCATACGTACAATACACACACGCGCGTGCTTGTTCGATTTTAAGAAAAGAAAGCGCGGAATTTGAAACGTGTAATTTTGAATTGAAAGACGATTATAGTTGGAGTGTAGTAAAACTACTCAATAAATTCCCGCAAGTAATTGAAACAGCCTTTCATAAAAATGAGCCATCAAACATTTCGAAGTACGTATTAGATGTAGCACAATCATTTAATAAATATTACGGTAATGTTCGTATATTAGAAGAGAGCGAAGAGAAAGACAGCAGACTCGCATTAGTTTATGCTGTGACGGTTGTATTAAAAGAAGGCTTACGTTTACTCGGTGTTGGGGCTCCTGAGGAGATGTAAAATAAAAATGTGTTTATGTGCAGTGACAAATATTCACAGTACGTTAGTAATGAACTGCAGATCAAATTAAAGCTAAATATAGTAACAAAAAGACAAATCGGGCGACCATTAACCTGATTTGTCTTTTTGTATTTTCTTGAATAAAACTCTTAACTATAAGGAGTTATATGCTACGAAGTGTAAGAACTCTATAATTTTGTTGTGAAATCAATTAAAATATTTTTAGAGAGGATGGTTCGTATTGATTCGAGGTTTCATTTTACATATTCCTTGTCATAGAATACCGGAAAGGAGTTTCCTTAAACTACAAAAATACATACCTTTATGTGCACGATGCACAGGTATGCTTATTGGTTTCTGTATGTTCCTAATTTACTTTTTAATAACACCTTCGTTTAGTCTCTCATTAATGCTATCCTTTTTTGCTCAAATTCCATTATTAATCGATGGATTCACCCAAAAGTGGAGATTGCGAAACAGTACAAATTTGCTAAGAGTAACTACCGGCTTATTAAGCGGTAATGGTATGGGACTATTTATTGCATCTAATATTATATGGATTCTTTCATAATCCATATAAAAATGGAGGTAGCTACTTATATGTTTTGGATTTACATAATTCTAATTTTTATATCAGGAGGAAGTGGAATTGGTTTTATCATTCATGAAAAATATATAGAAGCAACAATAGCTTTTGTTATTTGCTTATTATGTATGATACTACTATATTTTTATCTAAAAAGAAGCAAAAAAAAGAGAAATTTAGATTGTGACGTAATAGATTGTACCGATTGCTCAGATTGTGATTGTACTAACTAAACTTCTATTTATTTCGATATTTTTATAAAAAGGATTATATATCGTTTCAGGTATGTAATCTTTTTTGTTTTTCTCAAAATTAGTTTGTCAAATAGGTGGAGAGTAAAGAACATGTACAATTTAACGCTTTAATTAGAACTAAACATCTCTAAAATTTTTAGAAACATAGGAATACATATATTAAATGGAGAACTATAGTTTTGTAAATAATAGGGGGTGCTAGACTTGGAAGAGTATGATTGGAATAGTAAGTTAGCGTATTTAAGAAATACGAGAGATTTATATTATAACGATGATTATTTAAGCTTTCTAGTTAATTCAGTTTGGAAGATTTCTGAGCCAGTACATATTGTTGATTATGGTTGTGGATATGGTTATATAGGCTTGGCCTTGTTGCCTTTACTTCCAGTTGGATCAAAGTATACAGGGATTGATAGAGGGGAAACGTTAATAGCTAAAGCGAGAGAGTTATTTCGTGCACTCCCATATGAAACAGAATTTATTGAGGGGGATGCTACAGAAAATGAATTGAAAAATAAATACGATATAGCGGTCTGTCATGCTTTCTTATTACATATGAATTCACCTAAAACGATGTTACAAAAAATGATTAATTCAATTAAGGATGTTGGGAAAATAATATGTTTTGAACCACATTGGATTTCTAATATGTCTTCATATGTACTCGGTGGAGTAAACCAATCGGAAATCATCCAGCTTGGTGTTTTACAGAGGTTATTCGAACGAGACGTGCAAACAAGTGGTAAAGATGGCAATATTGGTATAAAAATACCGATTTATTTAAGTGAATTAGGTGTTAAAAATATTGAATGTAGAGTAAGTGATAAAGTGAATTTTTTAGATTCTAATATAAATCAAAATGATAAACAAGGTTTATATAATTCTCTAAAAGAAGAGGGGATTGCTAGTAATCCAGGTAAAAAACAACCATTTATAGACCGTTTAATGAGTCGGGGCTTAACATATGATGAAGCGCTAGCTCAATTTGAAGCAGAACTACGATTTTTTGAAACGTGTCATATACACTCTTCTATAGTTTACGCTCCAAGTATGAGGATTACATATGGTGAAATAAGGAGAAGAATCTAATTTTAGAAAAGTAGGGATATAATGAGAATTGCTACTTTGAATATTTGAAAATTCAACATTAACTTAATCACGCGTAGTTCAAAGTGATCATTACGGTGTTTTTGTAGATTTAAAATCTGATAAGTGAAACAAAAGAGAGATTGTCCTACAGGACAATCTCTCTTTAACGCATAAAATAGAAGTATCTATTATTGTCAAAATTTGTAGGTGAATCGATATTCTTTGTCGAATCACTGATATAATTTCATTTACTGAAATAATGTTCTACAAAAAAGGAGACAAGATCCTCTTTTTAAGGTTATACGATATTTCATCAAATTAAACAAAATGCCGAGAGAAATCATCGTTTTTAAGATATTTAGTTACAAACTTGAATAATATTAAATAATATCGTTCATTATATGAGGTTTTAGTTGAATGCATACTATATGATGTGTAAAATCTAAGCAAGTAGGTTAGAATACTGCTTGCAAATGGCAGTATAAATAATTATTTGAGGTGAATGCATGCTAGATTTTAAGCAATTAGAAATTTGTTTGAAGGAAAAGAGATTTATAGATGGATTACAGGAGATAAATAATGAAATTGCACATATAAAAGAAACGAATAAATTATCATACGTGAAGAACTGGCTTTCTAACGTTCCATCACCTAAAGAGTTTGATATATTAATTCGCCTTGCTGATGAAGGGTTAATGCATCAATATAGCTCCTTTTTAATTCGTTACACTTATAAAAAGTTCCCAAATATGAGAACGCTCTCTTTGTATTGTGATGAGTTAATTGATGAGCGTAAAATCCTTGATGCAGAACAATTGTTAAAAAATTCTTTGGAAGAGGTAAATGAAGAAGAAACTGATGCTGATGTTTTAGCGAAAGCATATTTTACGTTAGTTAGATGTTTGTTAGATATGAAGCGAAATGAAGAGGCATATGCCTATATGCAAAAGGCAGAAAAGTATAGCACACATGCAGTTTTTGATAAATGGGGTTACTTATATATACAGACCGGTGAGTGGGAGAAAGCAGAGGAACAACTTTTAGCTGGACAACAGCATAAAGATTGTGAAGAGTTAGCTACATATTTACTAGCACAATTATATGCATATAAAGGAGAACAGCAGCGAGCATTACAACTCATTAACGATGCGATTGCAAAGTTTCCACAAATACCATACTTCCATTTTGAAAAGGTGAAATATTTATTAGATTTAGAGCGCTTTGAAGAAATGTTAGCGGTAATAGATAATATGAATCAAATGCTTTCGTATCACGCTTACACAACTTATTTCATACATTTACGTGCAGAAGCATTGTATAAAAGGAATGAGATTAAAGAGTTACAAGCACTATTGAAAGTAGAATTGAGTTTGAAAAATTCTTTATATCATCATATAGAAAAAAATCCGGATGGAAAAAAGGTCCGGTTACCGTTAGTTCCAATTGTACAAAAGGATAACTATTGTGTTCCGACGAGTTTGGAAATGATGTTAGGATTATGGGGAGAAAACCGCACGCAAGACGAAATTGCAAAGCATATTTTTGATGTAACAGGTTCCAAGTTTTCAGATACAGTTACGTATTTAGAAGAATTAGGTTACGAGTATCGTTATTTTAAAGGGAATGAAGAGAATTATAAGAAGTTACTTGATCAAGGTATTCCCGTTTTATTAAGTATAGATATTGATCACGCTTCCCATGTACAAGTACTTTCTGGTTATGACAATGTGTTACAAGCTTTTTATATTCAAGATCCGAATTTCTTAGAACCGATTCTTGTAGAATATGATAAGTTGCAAGAAAAATATCGTTATACAGATTGTTTAGCTATTACGTTTACGCCAAAAGATAGAATAGGACAGCTTTCCTTTTTAAGTGTGGAAGAACATAAGTATTTTAAATCAATTTTTTCTCTTACAGATCATTTAGATGAGCAAGATAAAGAGGGAATTGAAAAGTTGATACTATTTTTAAAAGAAACAAGTGAAAATCCAAACACTTGGTTATATACAATTAAACATTTAGATGCTGAAGTAGATAAAGAGTTTATTCAGTTTTGTATAGAAAAGTTAATGGAGAAGTTTCCGAGCTCTGACTTTGTGAAATTGCATAGTGCACAGTGTTTTATTCGCCTGCAAGATATGAAGAAAGCAGGACAAATGCTTCAAAGTGTGGAGAAGAAAAACAATCAAGCGTTATATCATTTTATAAATGGACGTTATTCTTTTGAACAAGATAATTATGCAGAAGCGATTGCTAGTTTTCGTTCATCATTACAATTGGATGCAGACCAACCAGTTGCGTGGAGTTTCTTAGCTTTATCATACATGTATATGGATCAATCTGAAAAGGGGCTAGAGTATTCTCTAACAGCTATAGAACGTAGTCCAGAAAGGTTTACGCTTGTAAATCACGGTTTAATATTAATAGATTTAGAACGATATGAAGAGGCATATGGATTCTTTAATGATTTATTAAAAGAATATAAATATGAAGCGCACATATGGTATGAACGTGCAAGATGTGCTCAGCATTTAGGAAAAGTGTATTTGGCGGTAAAAGGACTTAAAGTGGCGATCCAATTAGATAAAACGGCAGCGTATGTATATACGAAGCTTTCGGAAATCTATGAATCAGATTTGGATGATGGGAATAGTGCGAAGGAAATTTTATTACAAGGAATTCAAAATTGTGAGGATCAGGCGTCTTTATATGTTCGTTTAGGAGATGTTCATTTTCAAAATGATGAACTTGAAGAAGCAGAAACTATTTATAAGCGTTCTTTAGAAGAAAATAATGAAGATGTATATTCTCATTTCGGTTTAATTCAAGTTTATATGGCAAAAGAACAATATGAGGATGCCAAAAACTATCTTGTTAATATCAATAAGCAATTTGAAGACAATCAAGATTTCCTTATGAATGCTGGCATGGTGCTATGGGATGCTGAAATTGCATTAGGCGGGGATGAAAAAGAATTAAAACTTGCACTTTCTAAATTAGAGAACGGTATACGAAGAGTATACGCTAATATATCCAGCGTGTTAGATGAGTATGTAAGTCGAATAAAAGACACAGCTTTTGTGCAACGAGGCATAGCGTTTTTAAGAACGTTAGAAAAAGAAAAAACGGAAGTAATTGAATTCGGTTGTTACGCTGGTGTTTTATATGAATCTATTGGACAGTATGATCAGGCGATAAAACGATATAATGATGCACTTAAGAAAAAACAGGATTCATTGCCGTATTTCCGTATTGGTGAAACATTCATGGCGCTAGGGCAATTTCAAGAAGCGAAGCATGCATATGAAACATGTTTAGAAATGGATGAGAATTTCATAGGTGTACATTTACAGCTTGCTGAAATATATGAAAAAGAAGAGAATCGTTTCAAAGAACAAAGTCATATGGTACAGGCGATGAAAGAAGAGCCGTTGCATATTAATATGGAATATTTGGCGCAGCTTTCCGTAGAAATGAATCTTCAAGAAGAATTGCTAATTGAATTAGAAAAATTAGCGGAAGAAGTTTCTGAAATATGGCGTTTAGATGCGATTGCATACGTGTTTGGTGCGATGAATGATATAGATAAAGAAAAAGAATATATCGAATACGCAATGAAGATAGATGAAGAGCATGTGGAAGTACTATATCATTATGCGAAAGTACTTGTTAAAAAACAGAATGCAGAAGCAATCGAAGTTGCGTTGAAAGTAATGCATAAAGATTTGGAAAGTGAACGTATATTTGGTGTGTACGTAAAAGCAATGGAGCAACATAAAAAATTATCCCAAATAAGAGACGCACTTCATACGTTAAAGGTGAGAAAAGCAGAAAGAAGTACAGCATTTGTTTATGCAGCTACTGCGGTTGCCGAAAGATTAGTAGAAAGGCAGCAAAATGAGCAACCGAAAAAATCTATATTTACAAGAGCATTTTATCGCATGAAAAATCGTGCGAAGGAAATTTCAATGATTACAGTTATTATTGATTTATTTGAGATTTCCTTAAAGTTAAACCCAAAAAATAGTATGGCAGCGCAGCGTTTCGCGATATTTTACGAGAATGCAGCGATGAATAAAGAAGCGATAGAGGTATTACAAACGTCGTTAGAAAATAAGTGGGATTATGATGTAGCGAAGCAACTTGTAAGTCTTTTCATTGAGTGTGAGGAAGAAGATATGTTACGAGATGCTTTCGAATTAACGAAACAAATGGTTCGAGAGCTACCGGATGATTATGATACGCTTCTTTTACAAGCGAATGTATTATGTAAGAATGGAGAAGAAAGAAAAGCAGAAAAAATTTGCTTACAATTAATTGAGAAAACGCCATTCGTAAGTAGAGGATTCCTTGCTTTAGGAGAAATGTACCAAAGTCAAGAGAGGTTTGAGGATGCGATTCATTTATTAGAAGGTGCTACTATACATCATCCAAATGAAACGGCAATTCTTCTTACTTTAGCATCTTCATATCATAGAGCTGGACAAACGATAAAGGCAGAAAAGATAACAAGTGAAATATTAGATATTGATGCTACTGACTTGTTAGCAAGATATGATCATGCTTGTTACTTAGCTGTATTAAGCAGAAATGAAGAGGCAAGAGAAGAACTTGGAATTGTACTTCGTGAAGATGAAACCGGATTTTTTGCTGAACTTGCAGAGGAAGATGAAGATTTATCGGGATTGCGAGAATTTGAAAAATAAATGTAAACGAATAGTGAAAAAGGATATAAATAAAAATATATTTTGAATTAGTTGACAATTAATTGTTAGATGGCATAAAATAACTTTTAATAAAGTATACAAATCTGAAGACGAGAAAGAGTAAAATAGTGAGCTGTTCCCCAGAGAGCCGGTGTATTGCTGAAAGCCGGTGTTCAGACATTATTTGAAAATCATCTCCGAGGAGCCGCGGCTGAATAAAGTAAGCTCGGACGGATGTCTACCGTTACAAAGAACGCGTATGTTAGTACGTTGCTAAGTGCTATTAGTGAAAAGCTAATAGAATTAGGGTGGTAACGCGGGTAAACCCGTCCCTATTTCATAGGGACGGGTTTTTTGTGTGCTTTTAAAAAATTCAAAGGAGTGGTTGTAGATGAAGAAAGTAGATGTAAAAGAGTCAGCTGTAGGGAGAGAAACACGTATTCGTAAGCAGTGGAATGAACAAAGTATTTTCGAGCAATCAATTCAGAATCGAGAAGGCGCACAATCTTTTGTGTTTTATGAAGGGCCACCAACAGCGAACGGATTACCACACGTCGGCCATGCACTTGGGCGGGCGATTAAAGATTTAGTAGCGAGATATAAAACGATGGCTGGATATAAAGTATTAAGAAAAGCCGGATGGGATACACATGGATTACCGGTAGAATTAGGCGTTGAAAAACAACTGGGCATTTCAGGTAAACATGAAATCGAAGAATACGGAATTGAACCGTTTATTCAAAAGTGTAAAGAGAGTGTATTCACATATGAGAAGCAGTGGCGTGAATTTACGGAGAGCATTGGATATTGGGTAGATATGGATGATCCGTACGTTACTTTAGAGAATCCATATATCGAAAGTGTATGGCATATTTTAGGAACAATTCATGAAAAAGGCTTGTTATATAAAGGGCATAGAGTTTCACCATACTGTCCAAGCTGTCAAACATCGCTTAGTTCACATGAAGTTGCACAAGGATACAAAACGGTTAAAGATTTAAGCGCAACGGTTAAGTTTAAAGTGAAAGATAGTGAAAATGAATATTTCCTTGGATGGACGACAACACCGTGGACGCTCCCAGCGAATGTTGCACTTGCCGTACATCCGAATATGGAATACGTAAAAGCAAAACAAGAAGAATCAGTGTATATTGTTGCTAAAGACCGTGTGCAAGAAGTGCTAAAAGAAGATTATGAAGTAATGTCTGTTCATAAAGGAGAAGAATTATTAAATATTTCATATACAGCACCGTTTCCGATGAAAGAAGTTACAAATGGATACCGTGTTATTGCGGCAGACTTTGTTACTGCAGATAGTGGTACGGGACTCGTTCATATCGCTCCAGCATATGGGGAGGACGATTATAGAGTCGTTCAAAATGAAGGGTTATCATTTTTACATGTTGTAGATGAGAAGGGTGAGTATACAGAAGCAGTACCATTTCTAAAAGGTAAGTTTGTAAAAGAATGTGACGTTGATATTGTCCGTTATTTAGCTAAAGAAGGTTTGTTATATCATAAAGAAAAATATGAACATAGCTACCCACATTGTTGGCGCTGTGATTCGCCGTTACTTTATTATGCAGGAGAAAGTTGGTTAATTCGAACAACTGAGATTAAAGAGACGTTTTTACAAAATAATGATACTGTCACGTGGTATCCAGATCATATGAAGCATGGACGCTTTGGGAAGTTTTTAGAAAATATGGTGGACTGGAATATTAGCCGAAATAGATATTGGGGAACACCGTTAAACGTATGGGAATGTGAAAGCTGCGATCATCAATTCGCACCGAAAAGTATTGCTGAATTAAGAAAGCATAGTACAAAAGAAACACCTGAAGATTTAGAATTGCATAAGCCATATGTGGATGAAGTACAAGTATGCTGTGAGAAATGTGGAAGTACAATGAATCGAACACCAGAAGTAATTGATGTTTGGTTTGATAGTGGTTCAATGCCTTTTGCGCAATATCATTACCCGTTTGAAAATAAAGAGTTGTTTGAAGAACAGTTTCCAGCAGATGTAATTGCAGAGGGAATTGATCAAACACGCGGCTGGTTTTATAGTTTATTAGCAGTATCAGCGCTATATACAGGGAAAGTACCATATAAACGAGTATTATCATTAGGGCATGTATTAGATGAAGAAGGACAGAAAATGTCTAAAAGTAAAGGTAACGCACTTGATCCTGTGGATTTAGTAGAGAAGTTTGGTGCCGACGCACTAAGGTGGGCTTTACTCGTTGACAGTGCTCCGTGGAATGCGAAACGATTTTCTGAAAGAACAGTACAAGAAGCGAAATCTAAATTTGTAGATACGTTAGTCAATGTGTATAGCTTCTATGTTTTATATGCAAATTTAGATGGATATAATCCGAAAGAAAAGTATGAAGTTAAACGTACGAAATTAGATGAATGGGTGTTATCAAGATTGCATAGCACAACGAGAAAGGTAAGAACTGCACTAGATGATTATCAATTTACGAATGCAGCTCGTGAAATTGCTGCGCTCGTAGATGAAGTGAGTAACTGGTATGTAAGACGTTCACGCAATCGTTTTTGGGAGTCAGGAATGAATCCTGAAAAAGCAGCTGCTTATGCAACTCTACATGAAGTACTTGTTACAATTAGTAAACTAATCGCACCATTTACACCGTTTGTAGCTGAGGATATTCATCTAAATTTAGAAGGAAGCAGTGTTCATTTAGCAGATTATCCGGTTGTAAACGAATCACTTATTCAGTCAAAGTTAGAAGCAGAAATGGACGCTGTTTTACAAGTTGTTGAACTTGGGAGAAGTAATCGCAATCAACATTCATTGAAAGTAAAACAGCCGTTAGCAGAGCTTGTATTACTTGAGCATAAGGAAAATGATATCGATTGGGAATCTTATCGTGATATCGTAATGGATGAGCTAAATGTTAAAGCGTTCCATGTTGAACTGGATGAAACGAAATACACATCATATCAATTAAAGTTGAATTTTAAAACAGCGGGACCGAAGTTCGGTAAGGATGTGAATGCAGTAAACGGGTGGCTAAAACAATTATCGCAAGAAGAAGTACAGAACTTTGTTTCAACTGAAAGAGCAGCATATCAAGCAGCATCAGGGGAAGAAGTAGTTGTAACGTCTGAAGATGTATTAGTAGAAAAAGTAGCGAAATCAGGATTCTCAAATACGACTAATGGACAGTATACAGTTATGTTAGACACGAATGTAACGGAGGAATTGCTACAAGAAGGAGTGGCTCGTGAATTCATTCGAGCAGTGCAAGAATATCGTAAACAATTGAATTTACCGGTTAACTTACGAGTTGATGTTGTTCTTGATACAGAAGATGAATTGGAACATACATTAACGAACTATAAAGGGCTATTAGAAGAAAATTTACTCGTAAAACAATTTACGTTTCGTGCATTAACGAAAGAAGATGATGAACTTTCATTAGGTGAGACAAAAGTTCGAATCAAACTGAGCCCAGCTAATTAAATAAAAAGGAAGTTGGAATGAACGATTCCAACTTCCTTTTTGTATGAAGAGAAATTATCCGGCTAATTTTCTCATAATCCATTCGATAGGGCCTCTAGAAAATTTCTTTCTCCATAAAGTGCTAAATAATACACTGAAAATGAAAAATCCAGTAGCAAATAATAAAACGAAAAGTAGTGTTTGATGTTCCATCTTATTTAATAGAATCAATGTCCCAATACCGATAAATACATGGCTTACATAATGAGTTAATGTGAGTTGTCCTGTTTGTACAATGGCCGTAATAAACCAATTCTTTTCATATTTTTCAGCAAGATGGAGGCAAATTATTAATATAGCAATAGCAGATCCTGTAGCTGATGCGACGTATAATATATTGGGTAAAATGGGTCCTGTGTTAAACAAAAATGTAGATGATTCTTCACCAATGTATGGGATAAATAGCTGTGTTAATATTTTTGATAATAGCTCTATAATTACGGTTGTTGTTATACCGAGTAAGAACAACCAATGTCTAATTTTTATATTATGAAGATCTAACCTGCCAATTATCATACCGATTAAGAAGAATGAAAACCATGGGAAAATAGGGTGATAGCCATTAAAGAATAAGTTGCGAAGGAATCCTTTTACTGTCCAAAAGTCTATATAGTTTATAAATGAAGTAGAGCCTCCCCATCCTTCGAAGGCATTGAAAGTAAGTTGGAGATATTGTGCAGTGAGTAGAATAATGATAGAAAGCCATATTAATATAGTTCTTCGTACAGTAATTAGTAATGCAGCAATGAAAAGATAAACGCCATAGTAGTGTAATATATCCCCCGTCCATTCCATTACGTACAATAATAGTCCTAAAATAAATAAGAATAGTGATCGTTTCCATATCATTTTTCGGCTATTACTAATTTTTATTTTCTCGTGGCTAGCAACAGATGACTTAGTCATTAAAGTTATGCCAATCCCAGCAAGTATAACAAACAAGGCAGAAGCTCTACCTTCAAAAAGTGACATAAAGGTTTTTAACAGAGGAGGACCATTTCCTTCCGCCCCTGTTATTACCATGAAATTAACTAGTAACATTCCAAACATCGCCCAAGCTCTAGCAAAATCTAAGCCGATAATTCGTTTTTTACTTTTCATAAGAATCACTTCTTTCAAATATGCTGTTAACAGCTTCAATCCATATTTGTTTATAATCCATATTTATATCAAACATCATATAACTTCCGATATTATCAAGTACTAACGCTAACATATGAGCTTTTGAAACTAGATTTTTATTTTGAATGAGTTGAAGTTCATTTGCTTTTATGAGGAGTGATTCAAATCCGTTTAAATATTCTGTTTGCACAGTTAGTAATCGATCTTTGTACATATCGTTTCTAGAAGAAAGTAAAACATATTCTTGCAACACACGATTAAAATAAGGATCGTTACGTTGTTCATCAATCATTTTGAATCCAATTTCAATACATTTCTCAATAAAATTTTCATACGTAAACTCTTCTGTATGGAAAAAAGAAGAGAATTGCATTGCTTTGCATAATTCATTAAAAATACCTTCGATTAATGCGTCTTTAGATTTAAAGTAGTAATAAATAGATGGTTTGGCGATACCAACTTCTTCAGCAATCATCGTGTAAGTTGTTTTAGCGATACCATTCTCAGCGAATAAGCGGTAACTCGCCTCAATTATCGAAGAGAGTGTTTCTTCACTTTTGCTCATAATAAATCCTCCTAATAAAAAAGGTTACATAAATCGTATCATTCATTAATAATATTTTCAACCTACCGTTAGGTAAAAAACAGCCTGTTTTTTAATACATTAATTTAAAAAGTATATGGTTAAGGGAATTAATAAAGAAATATATTTCTACATTATTTTTCTCGTTTTACACATAAATATTGAGAAAATTTCACTCACCTTAAATGTAAAGGTAATATATTTGCTCATATAGAATTACTCGTAGATTCACTTTATTTCGTTACTTGTGGACAGTAATAGCCTTATAGGAATGGGATAAAGGTTTCAATTTATTAGGGGGAGTGGTTTTATGTTAAACAAAAAAATGGTGGCAATGGCAATGACTGTGCCATTAGTAATGGGGACAATTTCTACTGTTTCAGCACTTGAAAAACAACAGGAAGTAAAGTTAGAAGCTTATTCACCACAGAAAAAGGCAATTGAATATTTAAAAGGGAATGCTGATCAGTATGGATTAAAGCCAGACCTTTCAGACTTACAATATATTTCTACAACAGAAACGTCAGTAGCTTCATACGTTAGGTTTCAACAAGTAGTCAATGGTGCTCCTGTATTTTCAAAACAAATAACAGTTACTCTTAATGGAGAGGGAAAAGGAGTGCTGGCAGTTTCTGATTATCAGTCTGTTAAAGGTGTGAAGGAAGTAACGAACAAGATTAGTGAAAAAGATGCGGAACAAAAATCAATGGCGTATGTTGGAGGAGAAAGTGAGCAAAATCTATGGGCTCCTACAGAGAAAGACTTCGGATATATTATTGAAGAGGGAATCGCTATCCCAGTATACAAAGTTGTAGTCCATTCTAATAATCCATTTGGTGCATGGGAAACATTTATTGATGCGGAAAACGGAAAGTTAATTAAAAAGGTTGATATAAACCGAAAAGCAGAAGGAAATGGAAAAGTATTTTTACCTAACCCTGTCGTATCAAGTGGTAGTTTAGCAGGGTTAAAGGACAATAATGATGCAGATTCTACAGCGTTAAATAATCAACTAAAAACAGTTACTTTAAAAGGTCTAGATGGTACAGGATTTTTAATTGGGGAGTATGTCACGATTTCTTCAAAAGCGAAGACGAAATCTACAAATCTACAATTTAACTATACACGTGCAAATGATAGTTTTGAAGATGTTATGTCATATTATCATATCGATACATTACAGCGTTACATTCAAGGATTAGGCCTTAAAAATATTAATAATCGTTCCATTAAAGTGAATGTAAATGGTACAACTGATGATAATTCATTCTATTCTCCATCAACGAAAGCTTTAACTTTCGGTACTGGCGGAGTAGATGATGCAGAAGATGCTGGCATTATCGCACATGAATACGGGCATTCGATTCAAGATAACCAAGTACCTGGATTCGGAAGTTCAGCAGAAGGCGGAGCGATGGGAGAAGGATTTGGTGATTTCTTAGGCGCAACGTATGAAGATGCGGTATCAACGACGGGTTACGGAAAAGCATGCATTGGAGAATGGGATGCGACTGCTTACTCTAGTTCAGATCCAACGTGCTTACGCCGATTAGATAATAATAAAGTATATCCAAAAGATATAACAAATGAAGTACACGATGATGGGGAAATTTGGGCTCAAGGTCAATACGAAATGGCACAAGCTTTTGGACGTGATGTAGCAACAAAAATTATTTTACAATCACATTGGTCATTAACACCAAATGCGAAATTCCGTGATGGAGCAAAAGCGATTAAGCAAGCAGATGCTCTTTTATACGGCGGACAACACGCAGCTGAAATTGATCGTATTTGGACGGCGAGAGGAATTAGTACGAATTAATATAAAACGTCGTGGCATTTATAAGCCACGACGTTTTTGATTTGTTTAAGGACCGGTACTAGAAAATTTATTTATATCGGCGATAATGTAAATATATCAACAAGTTTACTTTGTCGCTTCTTTAAAAACAAAATGCTCTTTAAACTTTCTAGCTTCAACTTTTTGACCGTTTCTCATAGAGCGGAAAGGATGTTCTTGCCACGTAATGATAACGTCAACCTTATCGGCTTTTGTAGCAACAGGGAAATTAGCGTGTTCAAATCCAGTTTTTCCGCTTGCTAGACGACTTTCTTTTAGGGAAAAGAGTTCATATTTTGTTTTCGTATTTGGTTCATTGCGGAAGACTTCAACTTGTACGTTATATACTTCGCTTTTCCCAAGATTTTTTACAGAGAAATGATATGTTTGAAATACACCTTTTTTAGGCTGCAACAATTTTTCACCCGTTTTTTTCACTTCATCAATATTCACTTGCCATTGATTAGAGTTTTGAGAGACTGGTAAAGAGTTTGGGGAATAAGCATACGTTTCATTAACTGCAACTATGCATAACAATAGGAAAAAGAAACTAATCGTTTTTCTCATATGCACACCTCCGCTATAAAATTTATATTAATATGTGTAAAAAAATTAAATTTATGTAATAAAATAGAAAAGGTGATAGTGTGATTCAAATTAGTTTGAAAGAACTTGAAGAAGTAGTAGATGGTGAAGGGCTACATGAGTTGTTTTATAAATTAGTTGCAGTGGGAGTGTCAATTGATTCTAAAAAAACTCAAGAGGAAAATTTGTTTGTACCAATTATACGTGTAAAAGATGGGCATGATTACGTACAAGAGGCAATGAGGAATGGAGCAGTTGCGTGCTTATGGAAAAAATCTCACGGTGATCCACCAAAAGGAATACCGATTATATTTGTAGATGACACGCTATTCGCGCTACAACAATTAGCACGATTTTACCGAAATGAACTTAATGTGAAAGTAATCGGAATTACTGGTAGTAATGGAAAGACAACAGTAAAAGATATAATAGGGACGATTTTAAGTACAACCTATAACGTACATAAAACGAAAGGTAATTTAAATAGTCAAATTGGATTGCCGTTAACGATTTTAGAAATGAAACGAGATACGGAGTTTTTAATACTAGAAATGGGAATGAGTGAAGAAGGGCAAATTCGAAAGTTATCAAATATAGCGCAGCCGGATGTAGCGATAATTACAATGATTGGACAGTCTCACTTAGAAACGCTTGGATCGAGAGAAGGAATTGCGAATGCTAAATTAGAAATTATAGACGGATTCAAAGAAAAATGTTTATTTTTATATAATGGTGATGAGCCATTACTTTCTCAAAATAATAAAATGCTAGGTATAGAATATAAGTCATTTGGTGAAAAGGATACCAATGATCTTTATCCTACGAATGTACGATTAAATGAATATGGTAGTCATTTCAAATTAAATGAATCAAAAAAAGTACAGTATGACGTCTCTTTGCATGGGAAGCATAATATATTAAATGCAATCATCGGAATAGCTATAGGTCAATTTTATAATGTGCCCACAGAGAAAATAAAGCGGGCGTTAAGACAAATAAACATTACAGACATGCGCTTTCAATTTTTATCTGCAAAATCAGGCTTTACGATTATTAATGATGCATGGAATGCGAGTCCATCTTCAATGACAGCAGCAATTGAAACATTAGAGAAGTTAAATACTTATGAGAAAAAAATCATTGTAATTGGGGATATGTTGGAGTTAGGAAATGAAGCTGAGGTATATCATAGAGAAATCGGAAGAATGTTAAGTCCAGAGAAAATTCAATACGTTTTTACGTATGGTAAGCTTTCAATGATGATAGCGGAAGAAGCAAAGAAGAACTATCCTAAAAATCAAGTGCAATCATTTCAAAATAAAGATGAAATAGCAGCGAAGATTTTAGAAATAATAAATGAAAAGGATATTGTATTATTGAAAGGCTCTCGGGGAATGGCTTTAGAGGAGATTGTGCAAAGATGGATGTGAAAAATCAGAACATATTGAAAAAAAGGCTTGCGTTTTATAAAGCGAAGAGATAGAATACTCTGTAAATATAAAAAGTGATGATCAGGAAAAGTACATGATGCAAGGGTCTACAGAGAGCAATCGGTTGCTGGGAAGATTGCGATACCGCATGATGGAAAGACACCTGTGAGTGTTGCTTTGAACGTGATAATTAGTAAAAGCAAACGGTACCTACCGTTATCAGGACTAAGATGGTCAGTATGACAATTTGGGTGGTACCGCGGAAAAAATCCGTCCCTATTTATAGGGGCGGATTTTTGTATTCTTTTAAAGGGGGTGAGTGACCATGGATGATGACGATGACAACAATAATGTAAATAAACATAAAACTATTGGAGGGAAATATAATGGATCAAATAATGAAGCGTTCACTCACGCGAGAATGTACAGAGCGTAGCGGGAAGGTTGTATTACTACAAGGATGGGCAAAAAAGATTCGTCATTTAGGGAATGTTAGTTTTTTATTATTAAGGGACCGTACGGGAGTTATTCAATGTGTATTAGGAAACGAGTTAGCTGGATATAAAGTAGATGTTGAAAGTGTCGTTCAAGTTGTTGGTGAAATAGTAGAGACAACGAAAACAGAATTAGGCGTTGAACTACTTGCACATGAAATAAAAGTATTAAATGGTGCAGAATCACTTCCATTTGAAATAAATAAAAAGAAGCTACAAGTCGGCTTAGATCAACTGTTGAATGAGCGGGTATTATCATTAAGACATGAACGAATCGCGGCGATTTTTAAAGTGAAATCTACACTCGTTCAAAGCTTTAGTGAATTTCTAGTAGAGAACGATTTCACACGTATATTTACTCCGAAAATTGTCTCACAAGGGGCAGAAGGAGGAGCAAATGTTTTCAAGCTTCCATACTTCCAAAAAGAAGCTTATTTAGCACAATCACCACAGTTCTATAAGCAAATGATGGTAGCAGGAGGCTTAGAACGTGTTTTTGAAATTGCTCCTGTGTACCGGGCTGAACATCATAACTCTTCACGACATTTAAATGAATATATATCGTTAGACGTAGAGGTTGGATTTATTCATGATTTTCATGAAGTGATGCAATTAGAGACAGATGTGTTACGATACATGTTTCAACAAGTAGGAGAAACATGTGAGAAAGAACTACAACTATTACAAATAACAGTACCTGTCATTGCAGAAATTCCTAAAATCACATTATCAGAAGCACAAGAAATTTTAAAAATGAAGTATCGAAAAGAATCCCCTGTAGGGGATTTAGATACAGAAGGTGAAAAGTTACTAGGGAAATATGTAAAGGAAACATATAATAGTGAATTTGTTTTCATTACACATTATCCGAAAGAAGCGAGACCAATGTATACGATGCCGAATAAAGAGAATCCATCTATTACTGATTCATTTGACTTACTATATAAAGGATTAGAAATAACATCAGGGGCACAGAGAATTCATCATTATGATATGTTACTTGCTTCTTTTAAAGAAAAAGGATTGCATCCAGAGCAATTCCAATCTTATTTAAATACGTTTCGATACGGATGTCCACCGCATGGCGGATTCGGAATTGGATTAGAGAGAGTTGTGTATAAATTTTTAGAATTAACAAACGTACGAGAGGCGAGCGCTTTTCCGAGAGATTGTACGCGCCTTACACCATAAAAAAGAATCTTCGCGATAATCGCGAAGATTTTTTTTACTGTTCTTTCATTTTTACATTTTGTTTGAAGAGGGAAAAATATTTTCTCTTTCTTTCTCTTTTGCCTTTCGATAATACACTTAATAAAAGTGAGTTATCGATATGAACCATTTCATTTTTTAGTGCAATTTGCATTCCGGATAACATCATGTATACAGCTAAAATAACGATAGTGAAAAATAAAACGGGACCGAATGCTACCCAAGGTAAAACATTTAAAAACTGATGATTGTGACCAAGTAAAACAAGTGTACCAGCAACGTTAAATGAAATGGTTTGAAATAGTGCTAAATGCAGTAATAAAACTAAAGTTTGCAGCATTTGTTGATTAATCCAAATGAAAATTTTTGGCGTAAGAAAGGGTTTTAAATGGATCTTACAAATGTGAAAAACCCCACCTCCTAATGTTTTAGAACTTGTCACAAATTCATTTTGTAGTAATAAACGAATTTCATTACTGAAAAGTTGTACTAAATTAGGTACACTAATAAAAATCAAAACTGAAATCATATAAGAAAGCCAAAGGTGTTCTTCATCTGGAGATACAAACATTACAGGTGATAATAAAAAAATTGCTAATAAGGTAGTAGGGATGTATTGGAATGTTTCAAATAGAATATCCAAAAAGCGTACGTATCGATAAAAGTATGCATGAAGAACACCGAATATAAGTGAAAAGACGATCCGGAAAAGACTAATAATCACTGCATAAAATATTGGCGTTTTTGCATCATAAAGAGTCCAGATTAAAACGTCATTCCCCTCTTTATCAACACCGAGAGGATGAGAAAAAGAGGGCGGTGCTGGAGCAGTACTAACTAGTTTATCGTCAATGTATTGAAAAGCAGGAACAGGTTGGATTTTTCCTGAGTCCATTTTTTCTTTAGTAATATAACTTGCAACAATAATAATTACTAAAATAAAAAGACCGATTAAAAATCGTATATTAAAAACTACCTTTTTAAACATGTAAATCCCTTCTTCTTGGTAAAATACGTTTTAATAGTTCAAAGGAGAGATAAAATGGAATCGTTAAAAGTAAAATGCTGATTGTAACAATTTCCGGTGTTTGATGCATAATTAAAAATTTAAACAATCCATATGAGTTAAATAAATACTCAAGTACAATCATATTGGAAATCATAAATAAAAAAATAGATTTAGCATTATAAAAAATAGATAATAGAGCGTTGATGAGTACGTGTTTATATAAAATGTAAAACGGTTTTAATCCTTTTGCGACTGCAACATTAACATAATCCTTTTGTAGCTCATCTTTATAATTTAGTAGACTGATTTTGTATAAGAAAATAATCGGCAAAATGCTTAATGTTAATATGGGTAACAAATATGTTTTTTCTTGCATTGTAGAAAAAGGTACCGTAACGAGAAAATTTGTATTTTTATAAATCCAAATGACAAATAGCTGTACACAAACGACGAAAAATAAGTCTGGCAACGCCTCTAGTACGTGCAAAATTTTAAGAATAATAGTTTGAATGTGTTTTGGAAAGTAAAATGTAAGAATTGTAAAAGTAGTAGAGAGGAGTACGGCAATAAGAAAAGCGCAAATCATAATAATTAATGTATGGTTATATGATTCTAGTAAGTATGGAAATAGGTCTCGATCCGGTGATTGAATCCCTGCATTGCTGATTTTGTAAGTAATTGTTGTAGGGTGAAATAAAGAAGAGATTACATTTAATATCGAATCTAAATAGTTACTCAAATTAAATTGTAAAGTTGGTGTTGGTTGCATTGCTAGTGAATTTGATGAATTTGGAGATTTACCAAAAAACAATTGTGGCAAAGAACAAATCGCAATAATACCAAAGATGATGAAAAATGAGCGGATAATAAAAAAACATCCATTCTTTAAATATGACATAATGTATTTTCTCCTTACAATTTATATTTGTAAATATTTTCTATGAGAATTTATAAAAATCCTTTTCGACAAAAAAGTAATATATATCTTGACAGTAACAAATATAAACGATATACTTCATATTAATTTCAAAAGAAAATATATTCTAAATATTAAAATGTGTTGAATAGGAGTAGTAAGGTCATGTATTTGTGCAGAGAGCTATGGGTTGGTGCGACATAGTCAAATGACATCCTGAACTCGCCTAGGAGCAGTAAGGTGGAACGGAATCACATTCTTAGTAAATCTTAACGGTTAACCTTCGATATTAGGTTTGTAATCAAACGATTACTACTAAGGTGGATTCATAATGGAATCAATAAGGGTGGTACCGCGTTAAGTAAATGGCTTAGCGTCTCTTTATATAAAGAGATGCTAGGCCATTTTTTATTATATAGAGGAAGAAATGGAGGGTTTATTTGGATTGATATATTAAATTTAATTATTTATATAAAAAGATTTAATTAGGAGGAAAATGGGATGAAACAGACGGAGCAATGGACTTCGAAATTAGGTTTTATAATGGCAGCAGCAGGATCAGCAATTGGACTTGGCGCAATATGGAAGTTTCCTTATATCGCTGGGAAGAGCGGGGGAGGAGCATTCTTTTTAATTTTTATATTATTTACTGTATTAATTGGACTACCGCTACTTATAGCTGAATTTATGATTGGACGCAGTACACAGAAACAAGCAGTTGGAGCATTTAAAAGTATTGCACCAAATACAGGATGGCACTGGATTGGACGTCTTGGCGTTGGAACTTGTTTTATATTACTTTCGTTTTATAGTGTTGTAGGTGGCTGGGTATTAATCTATTTATTCAGGGGAGTAACAGGACAGCTTATTACTCCGGGACAAAATTACAGTACATTATTCACTGAAACAATTGGAAATCCAATTTGGGCTATCCTTGGTCATTTTGCTTTTATGTTTATTACGATATGGGTTGTATCAAAAGGTGTACAAAATGGGATTGAAAAAGCAAGTAAATACATGTTACCAGCGTTGTTCGTTTTATTTGTAGCTCTTATTATTCGTTCATTAACACTTGATGATGCAATGAAAGGTGTGAAGTTTTTCTTACAACCAGATTTCTCAAAGATTACTTCAGAAAGTATTTTGTTCGCAATGGGACAATCATTCTTTGCGATTAGTATAGGGATTTCGATTATGGTTACGTATAGTTCGTATTTAAATAAAAAAGAAAGTTTACCAAAATCGGCAATAACAATTGTTGGATTGAATTTATTCGTTTCTTTATTTGCAGGACTTGCTATTTTCCCAGCAGTATTTTCATTAGGAATGGAGCCAACAGAAGGACCTGGATTACTATTTATCGTATTACCATCTGTATTTAGTCAAATTCCATTCGGTGGAGTATTCTTAACAGTATTTCTTGCGCTGTTTACATTTGCGACATTAACATCGGCATTTTCTCTACTAGAAACGGTCGTTTCAGCATTAGCAAATGGTGAGCAAGAAAGAAGAAATAAACTATCATGGATCATCGGTTTCTGCATTTTTCTAGTAGGTATACCATCCGCGTTATCATTTGGAGTATGGAGTGATATTACGATTTTTGGTAAGAATATTTTTGATGCAGTAGACTTCTTATCAAGTAATATATTAATGCCACTTGGAGCATTGTTTATCAGTATTTTCGTATCGTTTAAAATGGAGAAAAAGGTATTAGAAGCAGAATTTTACGTAGGTGGAAATTATGGAAAGAAAGTATTTACTTGTTGGGTATTTTTACTTCGATTTGTAGCTCCCCTTGCGATAGTCATCGTATTTTTAAATGTAATAGGGATTATTTAAGTTAAAATGTTATAATATTCAGTGAAAAAGGGGGCGAGGATGAAATTATAATATGATTTTGCTGCAAAAGGAAAATTAATAAATATTAGAGGGAAAAAACTATATGTCGAAACACATGGATCTCCTGAAAATAAACCGATTTTATACTTACACGGGGGACCGGGTGAAAGCTGTTATGATTTTTCATTTCATCAAGTGGAACGATTAAAAGATTCATTGTATTTAATTACGTTAGATCAAAGAGGAGTTTGTCGTTCAGAAGTAATTACTGAAGAAGAACCTTTTAGATTAAGTGATTTAATTGAAGACTGTGAGGAACTAAGAAAAGTATTACAAATTGAAAAATGGTCTGTAATTGGGCATTCTTTCGGTGGCTTTTTAGCGTTGTTATATGCGGTGACGTATCCAAATTCAATAGCGAAAATAATATTTGAAGGGCCGACTTTCGATTTTGCTCTAACAAGTAGAGCTTTGTTACAAAAGACAGGAGCTTTATTAATAAAGTATGGAAAAGAAGAACATGCAAAAGAGTGCCTTGATTTAGCAGCTAGTAATGCTAGTTCAGAAAAGTTGTTAGAAGCTTATATAAGATTAAGTGGTGAGCTAGCGGAAAATAGAATGGAAATTTACAGTTATAAGGAAGATAAAACAGACGATAGTTTATATAGTAACGAAGAGTGGGAAGAATTTTCTAGTCGTTCGCAGATCCATTTTGTAAGATTAAAAGAAGAGGGAGAAATTTATAAGTCATTGTTATCAAAACTAAAAGAGGTAAAGAGTTCAATGCTTTTACTCGTAGGGCAACATGATGCAGTAACTTGTGAAAAACAAATTCTAACATTTAATCAAGATACTCAAAATGGTACGTATATCGTGTTTGAAGAGAGTGGTCATACACCACATTATGAGGAAGCAGACCGATTCGCTGAAACAGTCATTCATTTTTTGAAATAAAAAAAGAAAGGGTGCTTCTAATAATGAGAAGCACCCTTTTTAAATTTCTGGATAAGTGATTGTAATGTTAGGCCATTTGCTTTGCCAATTCTTTTTAATAACTCTTTTCTTGTACATATGTATACGTTCTTTCGTTTCAAGAAAATGAGGTGTGGGTTTCACTTGTAACGAAAGTACATCTTCTATTCCGCAAGGAGATGTTAATATGACATTGTTTTTCTCGTCTAATGTAACCCCAAGAGCAGTTGCTGTTTCAGGAAATTTAGAAATAGCATCAACAGAAGAAGAGTAAGGTAGCATTTTATTCACTACATGCATGCGAGCTTGATTTTTTACTGACCAAGGGATAGTGGCATCCATATTTGTCAGCTTCATTTCTAATAATTTTTCATATGCCTCATCTTTCTGCATTGAATCATAATAAATAACATCAACGTCTGGTGTAGCCGTTCGTACTTCGTAGTTATGTAAAGTATCCCAAATTTTAGAACGAACAAATCCGGCGCAAACCCACCAATCAGGTAGTTGTAGTGATTTTGCCATTTGTAATACGTTCATCATCCACGGATCATTTTGTATGAAATGGATAATATCTTGCTCGGTTTTTATAGTCATTGATAAATTCCCCTCTATTTATAGAGTTAGTGGATTAATGCATTAGTTCAATAATCCATAAAATCCAGTAAGCACCTGGTACAAATAAAAATTGTGCTAATAAGGTGCCGAGAAGTCTAGAAATCATTAGCCAACCATACATTTTACTCATTGCCTCAGCACCGTCCTCTGATTGAAGAGCGCGCTCTGTTAAAAGGGCGATACGTGGATCGAGTAATACTGTTAATAAAATAGTAGCAAAACCATTCACGAGACCAGATGCTGTACTTGCATTTGTTGCGTAATCTGGATTTAAAAAAGAAGCGTAAAGAGCTGAAAGGACACCCGCTGTATAAATTGCAGTTGCGAACATGTTAATAAGCATAATACGCTTTGGGATACCACCGATCCTTAGTCGATGAATCATTTCTAACTTTGGAAAGCGTACATATTTTTTTGTGCGCTTTAATTTTTGAATGTTATTTGTTTTCATCATTCGTATGAAAGAACTGTCTGTTTCAAAGTTTTGAATGACATATCCAAATAGCTTTGTCAAAGTTGGATAGAGTATAATTGCCAACAATGTACCGATAGAGGCAGATAATAGAACGAGCCGTATAATATGCTCTAAATTAATAGAAGAATCTAGTTTTGCTTCATCGACAATACCACCAATTAAAAAGGCTTGTAGTAAGTTAGATGTTCTTGAAATAAGCAGTACCATTCCTACGACAGATAAGGCAACGGCAATCTTTTTTAAACGTACACCAGCTAATCGAATACTATAAGAGCTTGTTTCAACTGCGTGGATAACAATTGTGAAAGCCATAATAAAAATTAACGTAATTGACATGTGTTTCACCAGTTTCTATGAAATTAATTGTAACTTTTTCACTTTATCATATCTTTTGTATTTTTGTAACTGAAAGTATGAGGAATAGAAAAAGTAATTTTCTGAAAAAAATAAAAATGGTATTATGGAAAGGATGTGATCTGTTTAATAGAGGGGGAGCTTTTCTATGTATACATATTATAGTAATCGTGCGAGTGAATATGAAGCGGTGTACAATCGGAATGATCCAGTAAGGCAAGCGGAACAAAAGATGCTTGAACAAAAATTAAAAGATATATGTATAGGAAGAAAAGTTCTTGAAGTTGCTTGCGGAACAGGGTATTGGACGAAGTATGTAACAGATGTAGCTGCACATATAACAGCGATTGATTATTCTGATGAAGTACTAGCGATAGCAAAGGAGAAAGAGCTTTCTAAGGAAAAGGTTACCTTTCAGAAAGGTGACGCCTTTAAACTAGAACAAATGAAAGACATCTTTCAAGGGGCATATGCAAACTTTTGGTTTTCACACATTAAAAAAGAAGAGATTACTATTTTTTTAATACAGTTTCATCATGTATTAGAAAAAGGAGCGATAGTTTGTTTTGCAGATAATTTGTATA
Organism: Bacillus sp. H1a; assembly: GCF_000633475.1. Lineage (NCBI taxonomy): Bacteria > Bacillati > Bacillota > Bacilli > Caryophanales > Bacillaceae > Bacillus > Bacillus sp. H1a. Next base: position 42,670 of record NZ_AYMH01000034.1, read on the forward strand.
ACGAAGGAATTGGTGGAGAGCTTATTCGTAAAGATGGAGATGTAAATACATATAAAATTCGTATACTCTCGACTGGTGAGAGGTATGAGATTATTAAAAACTATTATACGCAAGAAGAATTGCAATCTATTCTTGAACCATTTGCATTAGATTTAAATTTTCATATAGGTGAGTGTTTTTGGTGGGTTACATATAAAGTAAAGTAAGTGGAGGAATGAAACATGTATAAAATATTTCTATTTGATTTAGATGGAACATTAACGGATCCGAAAGAAGGGATAATAAACTCTGTTCTATATGCGTTAGAAAAGATGGGGATTGAAGAAGTAAATATAAGTGAGTTAGATTCATTTATTGGTCCACCGATTCAACAATCGTTTGCAGAAAGATATAATATGAGTGAAATAGAAGTTGAGGAAGCTGTCGTTTATTTCCGGGAATATTTAAAGAAAAGCGGTCTATTAGAAAATAAAATATATGATGGGATTCCGACTCTATTGCAAGAATTAAAAGATGCAGGTAATCGTTTGTATGTAGCAACTTCAAAGCCTACTATATTTGCAAAGCAAGTAATAGAGCACTTTCAGTTAACATCATTTTTTGAAGAGATTGTTGGGAGCAATTTAGATGGGACAAGAATAAAAAAGGAAGAAATAATTGCTCATATATTACAAACAAATGAAGAACTCAAAAAAGAAGAAATTGTAATGATTGGAGATAGAAAGCACGATATAATAGGGGCTAATAATAATGGAATCGCTTCTATTGGTGTATTGTACGGTTATGGAAGTGAGAAAGAACTGAGTGAAGCTAGGGCGACTTATATAGTGAAAGATGTCGAAGAGTTGCAAAGCTTTTATTTAGAGAAAAGTATGGTAAACCTATAAAAAGAGAAACTAACAATCCCTTTATAACGTATGACGATGAAATCGTTTTTGTTTAAAGGGATTTTTCGTATGTAATCGAATAGTTATAATTAGACATTTTTAGCATGAAAAATTTGTTATAAAAAGAGGAGGAATGTCATGAAATAAAAGGATACGAGATGTTAGCAGAAGTTTATTATCAAAAGATTGAATCTTCAGTTTAAAAGGAGGGGTATAATTGGAGCTAGTTATTATTTTATTAGCACTTAGTTTACTCATGTTTGTAGCATATAGAGGATTTTCTGTAATATTATTCGCACCGATTTTTGCATTATTTGCGGTATTTTTGACAGAGCCTAGTTATGTATTACCTTTCTTTTCTAATATTTTTATGGAGAAAATGGTAGGGTTTATTAAACTATATTTTCCTGTTTTCTTGCTTGGAGCCATTTTTGGTAAAGTAGTAGAAATGTCAGGTATTGCTGATTCTATTGCAAAGACAATTATAGAGTTAGTTGGGGAAAAGCGTACAATTTTAGCCATTGTTTTAATGGGGGCTATTTTAACATATAGCGGTGTAAGTGTTTATGTAGTTGTATTCGCTGTATATCCGTTTGCAGCAAAATTGTTTCGACAAGCTGATATCCCAAAACGGTTAATCCCCGGTACAATCGTTCTTGGAGCAGTAACTTTTACAATGGATGCACTACCTGGATCACCACAAATTCAAAATGTAATACCTACAACCTTTTTTAAAACTGATATTTATGCAGCTCCGATACTTGGTATTGTAGGAGCAATCTTTGTTCTCACGTTAGGTTTACTATATTTAGAGAGTAGGCGAAAGAAGGCAAAAGCTGCAGGAGAAGGATACTTCGGCTTTAACGATGGAAACTCTGAAATGGCAGCATCTTTGCAATTAGAACAAAAAGATATGCCGATACTAAGTGGTATTGAAATCACAAGAGTACAGCAAGTAATTGCGTTTATACCACTTATTTTAGTAGGTGTAATGAATAAGGTTTTCACAATCATGATACCAAAGTGGTATCCAAATGGTTTTGATTTCTCAGCTATTGGTATGAAAGCATTTGGAAAAGTTGAATTAAGTGCGGTAGTTGGAATTTGGTCTGTAGAATTGGCACTTATTATAGGAATTTTATCAACGCTTTTATTATATTGGAAACGAGTAGTAACTGGATTCCAAGCTGGATTGAATACAAGTATTGGGGGGGCACTACTTGCAACAATGAATACAGGAGCTGAGTTTGGGTTTGGTGGTGTTATTGCAGCACTTCCAGGATTTGCGATTATGAGAGATAGCATCTCTGCAACGTTCACGAATCCATTAGTAAATGGAGCAGTAACAACTAATATTTTGGCTGGGATTACTGGGTCAGCATCAGGAGGAATGGGAATAGTTTTAAGTGCGATGGGAGATAAATTTATTGCTGCAGCAACGCAATATAACATTCCGTTAGAAGTTATGCATCGCATTGTTTCAATGGCATCAGGTGGAATGGATACATTACCACATAATGGGGCAATTATTACTATTCTAACGGTAACAGGATTAACACATAAGCAGTCATATAAAGACATATTTGCTATTACAATTTTGAAAACGGTTGCTGTATTTTTAGTCATCGTGTTCTATACTTTAACAGGAATCTATTAATAAATAGTTAATAGATGAAAAGAAAAGATTTATCAGATTGATAGTTTATATAATAAAATATTTATTAGAAATAGAAGGGGTGGAGTACTTGCAAGAAGTTGCTGAATTTCGTATGCCGAAGTCTGTATTATATGGGAGAAATTCGCTTGAAAAACTAGGGGAGCAATCAAAGAAGTTAGGGAAAAGGGCTTTTATAGTTAGTGATACAATTATGGAGAAGTTAGGGTATGTTGAAAGATGTGTGAAGCAATTAAATGCGAAAGGGATCACAGTTATTACGTATAATAAAGTGAACGCTGAGCCTACAAATTTACACGTATTAGAAGCGTTATCTATTTGTAAAGAAGAAAAATGTGATTTTATTATCGGTATTGGCGGGGGAAGTTGTATTGATGCTGCGAAAGCAGTAGCAGTGTTATACACAAATGGTGGAGAAATTGAAGAATATGTCCAAAAGGATATCGAAATAAAAAATGATCCATTACCTCTTATTGCAATCCCAACAACTTCTGGTACTGGATCGGAAGTAACGAGTGTAGCTGTAATTACGAATAAAAAAACGGATGTGAAAATGATGATAAAGCATCCGAGCTTTACCCCGCAATTGGCGATAATAGACCCTATTTTGACAAGTTCAGTACCACCTCATATTACTGCAGCAACAGGAATAGATGCATTATGCCATGCGATTGAAGCTTATATTTCTAAAGTTTCACAACCACTAACAGATGTTCTCGCGCTTTCAGCTATTGAAAGTATAATGAAATATTTACGTTTTGCAAATGAGGATGGGGATAATATGGAAGCAAGAGAAGCACTGATGATTGCTTCATTGCAAGCTGGAATTGCTTTTTCAAATGCTTCTGTTACATTAGTCCATGGTATGTCTCGTCCTGTAGGAGCATTATTCCATGTGCCACATGGAATATCGAATGCAATACTATTACCTACAGTTCTAGAGTTTACAAAAATGAATGCAGTAAAAAGGTTAGCTGAAGTAGGACGTAGCTTAAACAAAGATTTGTATTCGTATTCTGATGAAGAAGTCGCGAACTACACGATTGCTGAAATTAAGAAACTTTGCTTTGATCTTCGAATTCCTAATTTAAGAGAATACGGAATTGATGAAGGTGAATTTGAAAATGCTATTTCTAAAATGGCGAAAGATGCTATTGCAAGTGGTAGTCCAAGTAACAATCCACGAGTTCCATCTTATGATGAAATAAAAGAGCTATATCGAAAATGCTTTGATTATCAATATAAGATAACCAAAAATGCTGTTTTCTGAATATTCTATAATTATTTCCGCGGAAATGAAAAAGAATTACTATAAATGTAATAGGTATAATTGGAGGAAGGTTATTATTTTTATAGGATTTAAACGTGATTAATTATGTATAAATTATATGATAAATCACGTTTTAAAATGTTTTTTTTTGAAGGAGGATATATGAAGTTAATAGGTCTTATTGGCGGAATGAGCTGGGAAACAACTACTGAGTATTACAAAATGATAAATGAAGAAATAAAAATGAGATTAGGTGGATTACATTCAGCAAAATGTCTTCTTTACAGCGTTGACTTTGAAGAAATTGAACGATATCAATCTGAAGGAGATTGGGATAAAGCGGGAGAGGTATTAGGAAATGCAGCATCTTCTTTGGAGAAGGGTGGCGCTGCTTTTATAATAATTTGTACAAACACGATGCATAAAGTTATTAAGCATATAAAAAATAGAATCAGTATTCCAATATTACATATTGCTGATGCAACAGCGAAGGAAATAAAACAACATAGAATTCAATCAGTTGGTCTACTTGGGACAAAATACACGATGGAGCAGGATTTCTATAAATTACGTATAGAAGAAAATGATATAAAAGTAATTGTACCAAACGAAGAGGATAGAGAGAGAGTAAATAAAATAATATATAACGAATTATGCCTAGGAAAAATAACCCCACAATCAAGGGAGTATTTTAAAAATGTAATGGAAGATTTGGCGCAAAGAGGAGCAAAAGGCATTATATTAGGGTGTACAGAAATAGGACTATTAGTAAAACAGGAAGATGCATTAGTTCCTTTATTTGACACAGCCCGCATACATGCAGTTGAAGCTGTGAATATGTCTTTAGAAGATGAAGATAATTTTATTATGTAAACAATGACCGTGTAAGTGGAAAACATTCAGAAAATATTTTATAATGTAAGTGGTTACATTTAAGGGGGAATGCGGATGTTCTCAGTTCAACCAATCGCATTTGTACATAATGAAAGAAAGGAAATAGTAGATGATGAGTGGGGAGAAATAAGATCACTTATTACTTTAGGTGATTCGTATACAGAGGAAAGTATACAAGGGATCGAAGATTTTTCTCATATTGAAGTTATTTTCTATTTTCATAAAGTAACAGATGAACAAATTCAGTATTCTGCTAGACACCCTAGAAATAATAGTAATTTTCCAAAGGTAGGGATTTTTGCACAACGTGGAAAAAATCGTCCGAATCGAATAGGAGCGACAATTGTTAAAGTGATAAGAAGAGATGGAAAAACAATTGTTGTTGAAGGATTAGACGCAATCGATGGCACACCTATTTTGGATATAAAGCCTGTTATGAAAGAGTTTATACCGAGAGAAGAAATAAAACAGCCCGAATGGGCAACAGATATTATGAAGCAGTATTGGAAGGGGAATGGAGTAAAATGAGAGTATATGAAGCAACAATTGCAGATTTAGATGGACTAGCATCTGTTTTTAATAACTATCGCGTATTTTATCGACAAGATTCCGATATTGAAGGAGCAAAAGCATTTTTACAAAATCGAATTGAGCGAAAAGAATCAGTCATTTTTGTAGCGGTAGAAGACGGGGAATATATAGGTTTCACACAATTATATCCATCATTCTCATCTATTTCGATGAAAGAATTATGGATATTAAATGACTTATTTGTACAAGCGAAGAAACGCGGGGCAGGAACGGGTAAAAAGTTGCTGGAAGCTGCTAAAACATTCGCATTAGAAAATGGTGCAAAAGGTTTAAAACTACAAACAGAAATTGATAATTTATCAGCACAGCGATTATATGCTGAAAATGGATATTTGAGAGATAATCGTTATTTCCATTATGAATTAACTTTTTAAACTAATCTATAAAAGCTCGGCCTACTCTTTTCGTAGGCTGAGCTTTTATTATTTTTCATACCTTTTGGCATTTAGGAAAAGAATAGTCAAAAGGAGAAAGTTATGAGGAAGAATTTAACTTGTCTTATCGTTGATTTAATATCCAATTCGTAGCATCTTCAAAGTTTTCTGCAATGTAATTCGGCTCAATATGTGCCCATTTATCTCGGTACGTATGTAAGGCGTCATATCCAGCGCCAGTTTGAACTAATATTGTCGTTGCATTTACTTTTGCACCAGCAACAATATCAGTCCAGCGATCACCAATTATAGCGCATTTTGTTAAATTAAGCCCATGTTTTTCCGCTGCTTGCAGGAGCATGCCTGTGCTTGGTTTGCGGCATTCACATCCTTCACCATGTTTATGAGGACAAAGGTAAATATCATCAAAACCAAACTCTATTAACTCTTTCGTAAAATCATTTACAGTCGCTTTTCCATCTGCGATACCCGGTTGATTCGTAAAAGAGAAAAGTTTTATATTTTGAGCCTTTAATTTTTGTAAAGATTCCTTCGTAAAAGGAAATAATGTGAAAGAGCCTGGATAATGTATTGTAGTATCACCTCCAATTGTTCCGTCACGATCAATGAAAATTGCTTCGATGTTTTTCATAGTTACAGCCCTTTCTATGTGTATGTAGTTTAAAAATGTTTTACAAATCGATATCCATTTACTTCATATCCTAATTTTTTATAAAAAGGATGAGCTTCTAATCTATTTGTACCACTAACTAGCCACGTCCCAATGCAATTATGCTTCTTTGCTAATTGTTCTGCATAATCCATTAAAACTTGTCCGATACCTTTTCGGCGTATTGTAGAATCTACGCTAATAATTGAAATCTCGCCATAACGCGTTACATCCTCTAAGTTCTCGCGTATACGAAATCCTAGTAATCCGAAAATAGTATTGTCTTCTTCGTAAACATATAAAAAATCAAAAGGACTCATTCTCACAAATTGTAAACGATTTTTCATATCCTCATGTGATATAAAAGAGCCTTTTAACTCTTTTGTAAGAGAACATAATGTATCTATATCATTTATGACTGCTTCACGAATTTGAAATGACATATGATCAACTCCATTTAAATTAAAAACTTCAAACATTAAATATTCTGTTAAAATGTGTTTTTTCCTGCTACCGAAACAAATATTTTAGAAATGCTATAATACTATATTAAGAGGGATATGTTATCATTTTCCTTGATTGTATTGTAAATGGAAAGAAGGGAAATGTATGCTAGAAGTGAATATCCGCTCAGCCGGATATGAAATTGGTGAAAAGACAGTTCATGATATTGCATTTGCAATTGAAAAAGGAGAGTTAGTTGCTCTTATTGGCGCAAATGGCGCAGGAAAGAGTACGACAATTAAATCGATACTCGGTTTACTTGTCAATATGGATGGTGAAATCTCGTTTGGTGAAAAGAAAAATCCATATGCATATGTACCAGAGCATCCGACGTATTATGAATATTTAACTTTATGGGAGCATATTGAATTGTTAATGGCTGCACGTGGAAATGAAGTAGGAAGCTGGGAGGATAAGGCAAATGGATTATTACATACGTTCCGAATGGAAAAACATATACATGAATACATATCGAAGTTTTCAAAAGGTATGAAACAAAAATCGATGCTAATACTCGCGTTTTTAACGGAACCGGATTTTTATATTATTGATGAGCCTTTTATCGGTTTAGATCCAGTGGCAACTCGAGAGTTTTTAAACTATTTATATAAAGAAAAAGAGCGGGGCACAGGAATTTTACTTTGTACGCACGTACTAGATACAGCTGAACGAATTTGCGAAAGGTTTTTACTCATTTCACAAGGTACGTTAGTAGCAGATGGGCATTTAGAGGCGATACAATCGTTAGCAGAGATGCCAGGAAGCACACTGTTAGATTGTTTCGATGCAATTGTAAGGCGGGAGCAGCATGATTAAACAACAGTTTAATAAAAGGCTACGTCATGAATTGCAGAGAAAATGGAAGTCAATTCGTTCTGTAGCTGATTGGACAGTAGCGTTATATATTATTATTCCAGCACTTATATTTATGGGGATATATTATCGTTCACTTTGGATGAAGGAATTATCTATGGAAGAGACCGTTTATTTTGGATTAGGTTTACTCGCGTTTTACTTTGTTACATTTTCAAGAGGAGTTCGCTCATTTTTTGAGCAAGCAGATAGTTTATTTTTAATTTCGTACCCAAATCATATGCGAAGATTAATGAAGTTCGGCATGATATATACGTTTATTCGGATTGCAATAACGAACGTAATTGTAGTATTCATTATGCTACCGCTATTGATGAAGAGTATGGGAGCGACAATTATACAAATCGTACTATTTTGGATTTTCTTTACTGTTTTTCGATTTATGTTATCGTTGTTGATGAGATTCATAAATGTACGTGTAGGGAAACGATGGGTTTTATGGATTATAAAAAATGTTCTATTTTCTTTTGGATTAATTTTCGTTGGAATCAGTTTATTTTTCATTTATAAAAATCCACTGTTTTCCATACTCTTTATCGGTCTAGCAGCTTTACTTACTGTAGTCTTAGTAAAAGAAAAGATGAATTATAAAAATTACTTTTTTAAAGAAGTCGAGAAAGAAAAAGAAGAAAGTATGCGCTGGACGAGAGGGATTATGCAAGTTGGTGGACATGCGGCGAAACCGAGTAATTCGAATAAAAACCAGTGGATGTTCCCTCGTTCTAAAAAAATATTAGGAAAAAAAGCTGATTCACGCATTATTGAATCTTTTTTAAAAGAATTTTTGCGTACAAGTAGTGCTTTAATGTTTTATGTTCAAATTGTATTAATAAGTAGTGTAAGTATTATCGTGACTCCGAGGTGGATAACAGCTATTATTTTTGTATTTGCTTTACTTGCAATTGCTCACTATGCACGTGATTATTGGAATGAATTCACGAAGAAAATGTTCCTTCATTTATATTGTGACGAAGGAAAATTACTATTGTTAAGATGGAAGATAAATCGTTATTTATTACTTCCAGCGATAATTATATACGGGACAGTTATACTTTCTCAGTTTTATTTATTGCCAGCAGTAATCATTGGAGTTATTTTTATATTATTAATTGGATGGATTGTATTTTTACCGTAAAAAAGAGCCGAATAGGCTCTTTTTTAGTCTGTGATGCATTGGTAAATAAAGTATACTAGAACGAGAATACTTACGGCGGAGTACATGACATCTAAAGTCATCTGATCGCCTCCTCATTGTTGTTGTATATATAGTGTATGAAATCTTACAATGTCATATTCAAGTGAAAAATATGTGAACGTTAACAAATTTGTAAAGTGCAAAAATTACAATCATTTTGTATAATAGAAGAAACAACCGTTATATAAGATATAATGAGTGAAAGGGGAGGGAATATAAATGCCAAATTGGTTTAGAAAAACCTTAGTCGCATTAATTACCGTATTTACATTTGGTTTAGTGACGCCTCCTTCCATTTTGCTTGATAATGCAAAAGCGGACAAGCCTACTACAACTAGGCAACAAAATTTGGAGCAAACGTCCTATACATATGAAGAAACGAATGAAAGGTTAACCACCGATACTTTTGTTAACTATGCGATGCAAGAAGCTGAGAAGCAATCTATGCAAAAATTCGGCTCTAAAATTGGGCCTGTAATTGAAGATGAATTTAAAGATGTTGTATTACCTAAAATTGAAGAAGCAATCGCGGAACTTGCAAATGATGTGCCAGAAGAATCGTTACAATCATTAGCAATATCCCAAAGACCAGCTGGTGGAAATAATGAAAAGATTTTTCATGTATATGATACGAAAACAGGAAATGACTTACTGCGATTTCACGTGAGGAGAGATCATCCACCGCAAGATGGATATTATTTTAATTTCCACTATCATCGTTTTGATGATGGATACTCAGGACATCATGAACTAGGAAATATTTATTGGAATACGAATGTGCCGCCGAAATGGCTGTCTTAATGAAGAACAAGAGAAAATCTTGTTCTTTTTTTATGTTTATCCCGCTATTTGCGGGCAGTAGGACTCCTACCTCAAAATTCGGCGAATGCAAGGAAGTTAGGTGGGAGTCGGGCTGCCCGTAAAAGCCCGATTGGTGTGGGCTAATAATCAGTAGGGATGGACAAAACTCCACTGATTAAAGTTTCACTTTATGAAAGGTTAAGACAGCTAGGTTGTTGAATAAAATATGTTTAAGTAAAAAAGAAGTAAAGGGAGTATGGGGGATGCAAAAATACATTGTTTTTGACTTTGACGGCACATTAGTAGATTCACAAAATATATTTGTACCAATTTATAATCAACTTGCTGAAAAGCATGGATATAAGACAATTAGTGAGGAAGAAATTGAGCCTCTAAGAAAATTAACTATGTCAGAGAGATGTAAAAAATTAGATGTACCACTGTATAAACTTCCTATATTGGCGTTAGAGTTTTATAAATTATATCAACCTGCTATAAAAGATCTCGTTTTATTCCATGGGATGAAGGATGTGTTAGATGAATTATATAAAAAAGGTTATGGAATTGCGGTTATATCTTCGAATTCAGAAGAGCATATTAGGGCATTTTTACACAACAATGGTATAGAAACGATTCAAGAAGTGTATTGTTCTAAAAATTTGTTCGGCAAAGATAAAATGATAAAAAGGTTTTTAAAGTCGAAAAAGTTAGCAGAACAAGATATGTTATATGTCGGTGATGAACAGAGAGATGTAGCAGCATGTAAAAAGGCTGGTGTGAATGTAATTTGGGTTTCGTGGGGATATGACGTAATTGAAGCGGTAAAAGGAGATGCGCCTGATTATATGGTTAGTACGCCAGGAGAAATTGTGCAAGTAGTACAGGCAGCACATTCTTAATTTGGGGAAGTGAGGGAGTTATGAATAATCTTCGACCAGGTATTCATCATATTGAATTTTGGGTAGCAAATTTAGAGGAGTCTATTTCTTTTTATGACGTTTTGTTTTCGATAATTGGATGGAGAAAATTAAATGAAGTGGCATATAGCACAGGAGAAAGTGAAATATATTTTAAAGAAGTAGATGAGGAAATTGTAAGATCGTTAGGACCGAGACATATTTGTTATCAAGCTATTAATAGAGGAGTAGTTGATGACGTAGCAGAGTTTCTTGCTAGTACTAAGATGAAGCTTATACGTGGACCTATTGAAATGAATCATTATTCGGATGGTTACTATACGATCGATTTTTACGACCCGAATGGATTTATTGTAGAAGTTGCGTATACACCGAATGCAAAAATGTAATGAGAAACTTGACGTCTATTTTATAATAAAATAAGGGGGTGGACTGTTGAAAGTCAGGCAAGGAAAATATGAAGAAATAAAATTACGTGATAGAATTCCAGGAATGGTTGAATATATAGAGGACACAATGTTTCCAACTGATTTTCACTATTATATTCCACCGCACTGGCATAGAAGTATTGAAATTAGCCTTGTAGTATTTGGAGAAATTATTTTGTGTGTGAATGGGCAAAAAAAGAAAGTATCCGCTGGCGAATTTATTTTTGTAAATAGTGGAGATGTTCACGAATTTGAAAAAGTTGAAAATACAAGTTGTTCAGTAATGATGTTAATTATTTCTTATGAATTTCTAAAAGAGATAAATGAAGATTTTGATAAATGTAGATTTAATATAAAAGAATCAGTTGTTCAGAAAACGAACCTCCAACAAATATTTGATGAATTGAAGGAATTAGTCACAAATTATGATGACTTAAGTTATATAAAAATTAATAGTTTGATCTATGAAGTCGTTTATATTTTATTGCGGTACTGTAAAGATGTGGAGAATGTAGAAAATGATTTTCAACTTGGAAATAGACAAAAAGAGATGATTACATATATTTATGAACATTACGATGAAGAACTTAAACTGAAAGATGTAGCAAAACACTTTTTTGTAAGTGAAGAACATTTTTCTCGTATGTTCAAAAAATCCTTTGGATCAAATTTCACCTCTTTTTTAACAAGATACAGACTTTATAAAGCTTATAAGGATATTATTAGTAGTACAAATTCTATACAAGATATAGCAATAAAGCACGGATTTCCAAATGTAAAATCGTTTATTTCACAGTTTAAAGATAAATATGGATATACACCATTACAGTATAGGAAGAAAAGTATATCAAAAAATGACAATAATCGAATCAAATATGAACAACAATAAAAAAACGTTCCATGTTACATTGTGTACATGGAACGTTTTTAATTTAGTGATAGTAGATGAAGTAAGATTCAAAGGGGATTTATATAACCTTAAAAATGAAAGCGCTTAAAACAAGAGAGGATGAATACTGGATGACTAGAAAATATGACTTAGACCTTTTAGAAAAAATTCAAGAAAAACAAGAAACTATTAACGTGCAGGGGGTAAAAGTCTTAGTAAAAAACATACCAGATTGTGATGAAAAAGGGGCTATGGATCCACGTCTTTATAAGGACACAAAGGTTCAAATGAATGTAATGAGGTTTATGCCTAAAAATATGATGAAAATGGATGCTTCTGAAAAATCAGTAAAGAATATGCGAAAACAATTTAATGGTATTAAAAGTGTTCCTATTGTAACAAAAGACATTAATATTATGCATAAAACTGTTAAAGCTGAAGATGGATTTGATATTCCGATAAGAATTTATAACAGTAGTTCAAAACGAGAGAGTGCACCAATTTTATACTTCATTCATGGTGGCGGATTTATGGCAGGATCACCTGATGTGGTAGAAGAGCTTGTGAAATTGATAGTAGAGAAAACAGATATACTAGCCGTTTCTGTGGATTATCGATTAGCTCCGGAAAATCCTTTTCCAACTGGGCATACAGATTGTTACACTACTTTAAAGTGGATTTATGATAATGCTGAAACATTAGGCGGCGATAAAAATAATATCTTTGTTGCTGGTGATAGTGCAGGAGGTAACTTAACGCAGTATTGTACTACTAGAGATTTGGAAGATGGTAGAAATCTCGTTAAGGGGCAACTACTTCTATATCCTACAATTAATATGTGTGATTATGAAGATGAATTTTATTCTTGGAGTATAGACAAATATGAAATTGCTCCTAAGTATAAAAAAGGATTAGAAAAAATGCTTAACATTATGCATGCAATGGTTGGAGGTATGTCAGAAGTACTTGGTACGCAAGAAATTAATTCTAAGTATTTAAGTCCATATGTTGATGTATCCCCAGACTATCCAAGTACATTTATTACGGTAGGAGAGCATGACTTTTTAATGATTGAATGTTTAGCGTATGCAGCTAAATTAACAAAAAAAGGAGTTGATACTGAAACAGTTCTTTATCGAGGGTTGGGGCACGCTTATGGAGATAACGTAGGTGTCTATCCTCAAAGTGAGGATTTAGCAATTGAGATGGGGAATTTTATATTAAAGCATAGTGGAAAGTAGGAGGAATGATGAAAAATAAAAAAGTGATATTAATTTCCAGCTTCGCTATTTTACTATGTATTTTTGCATTTACAGACTTACAAATATCCAATAGTCTATATGAGCCAACTAATAAGATTGCTCTTTTTTTACAAGCTATAGGAGAAATTCCAGCGATGCTTATTGCCTTATTTTCTAGTATATATTTATTTAAAACTAGAAAGAATAAAGGTTCAAGAGGGTATTATCTATCTGGAGCTGGCTATGGAGTAATCACTCTTTTATTCGCTTTTATAGCGTCATTTATGCTAGTACACTATTTAACCATTTCAAAATTTTTAATTCCGATTTTTATGATTTGCTTTATTGTAGTTTGTTATATGATTTCTAAATCATGGAGTAAATACGATGATGCAAGATTGAGAGACATTGCATTAATTGGATTATTAAGTGTAGTTATTGTATTAATTATATTTAATCTAATAAAATTAGGATGGGGTAGAGAACGTTATCGTCATATGATTTCTATTGGATCGTTTGAAGGATTTTCAAAATGGTTTGTACCTCAAGGAATCGCCAAAAGTGATGAGTTTATGTCGTTCCCTTCAGGCCATAGTGCCAATGCAGCGTTAATTATTTGGTTTAGCCTGTTACCAGAATATTTCGCTTCATTAAAAAGAAAAAAATAGGTGTTTGGATTCTCATTCTTTTGTGGATGATAGTAGTGCCAATTAGTCGCATTATGGTAGGGGCTCATTTTGCCTCAGATGTTACAGTTGGAGTTGCAATTTCAGTAACGGTGTTTATGTGTTTGAAAAAAAATATTTGGAAGGATAAGAAAATAAAAAGCACCAATAATCATGAGATTCTTCCATATTCAGTAAATCGATAATAAGAAAGTCATGCCTCAGGAAGGATTATTGTGAGATTATATAATAATTAATGGTTTGAGTAGTAATAAGTTGTTATTTGATGAATTAGCATACGAATATTCAATCAGATAATTAAATAAATAGTTTTAGATGGAATTTCTAATTATGAAAAAATGGAGGGAAGCGAAAGCTTCCCTCTATTAAATTAACTATTAAATTTTAGTGAATGTAAGGGGCTGAGTACTTAAAGTTGCAGGAACATGTAATTGAAGGGTCGGAAACTCACCCTTTACATTCATTTCATAAGCGAATAAAAGCCCCATCTTCATTTGGAACAAACTAATTGATGCAGAGAAGATGTCGTAATGATGGTGTTTTAGCTGAAATTCCATATCCATAAATTGTACATGTAAGGAATCATCTTGTTTGAATACTTTTAGTATTCCATAAGCAGGGTGTTCAAAAGTTCCAGTATAAGCATCTAATGAATGGGAAAGGCTAGTTCCTTTTGTTGCTTCAGGAAGTGATTCAGTTGCCTCTTTCATCATTTCTTTCATTTTTTCACTATCTTCTACAGAACGATTATGCCAGTCGATAAATTCTAGTCCGAGAAGTTCGTCGTAAATATGCTTTGTAATATAAGTAGGAAGTAAAGTTTGTCCGGAGTTTGTAAGTACGACTATACCGATGTTTTCATTTGGTATGAATGATGCAAGTGCAGAGAATCCATCAATATTACCGCCGTGATGAATCAGTTTATAACCGCGATAAGCGCTAATAAACCAACCGAGTCCGTAGCTATTTAATGGTGATTCACTTGTTGATAACATTGGCTGATCCGGGATTGGCGTATGCGGTGTATACATTTCTTGGAGTAGTTCAGTAGAAATCAAATCATGATTTTCTGTTTTTCCTTTGTTTAAGTGAAGCAGAACCCATTTTGCCATATCTTCAATGGAAGAGTTAATACATCCAGCCGCTCCAACTGTATCGATATTTCGGAATGGAATTTCTTTCATTTCACCATTATCTTCAGCGTAAGGTAATGCGTAATCATCTGTATTTTGTGAGTCTGTAACAGAGAAGTTTGTATTCCTCATATTTAAAGGTTCTAATATATGTTCTGTAACGTATTGCTCCCATGTTTGATTCGTAATGTTTTCCACAATATAACTAATTGTTGCATACATTAAGTTGTTATATAAAAATGCAGTGCGGAACGGTGCATCAAGTGATAAATGTTTAATTTTTTCTACGATATCTTTACGAGATAAGGAAGAACTGTACCAAAGAGCATCGTGACGACTTACCCCAGTACGATGAGAAGCTAAATCTCGTCCTGTAGCTTGCGAGTTAGCGAGTATATCGGATAAAGAAAAGTTAGGTGCGTAAGATTGGACAGGAGTATCCCAATTAAATTTTTTTTGCTGTGCTAATAAGCTTAATGAAAGTGTACCGAATGCTTTCGTTGCAGAACCAATTGCGAATCGTGTCTGCGGAGTAACAGCTTCTTTTTTCTCTATGTTTCGATAGCCAAAACCTTCTGAAATAATTACTTCACCATCTTTTATAACAGCTACAGCGGTACCTGGAACGTGTAAATCTTTCATCATTTTCTCAATCGTATGTTGTAACGTACTTAAAACAGGGGTTTTGATTTTAGACATGCTTCTAACCTCCAAATATAATTTTTATGTTCCGCACTATACTTTCTGTAATAGAAAAGTGAAAACCTTTTTAAATATTGAAAGTTAATAATTTTGTAAGAATTATTGAAAGTATTTTTATTAATTTAGATTATTAAATCCGATGTTTTTCATGTTATGATAAATCTCATATAAGATTGAAAGAAGGTTTTCCTACATATGAAACATGCTGAATATGAATACTTAAATTTATGCCGTCATGTAATGGAGCACGGCACTAAGAAAGAAGATCGTACGGGGACAGGTACTGTATCTGTATTTGGATATCAAATGCGTTTCGATCTAAGTGAAGGATTTCCTTTATTAACGACAAAGAGAGTCCCATTTCGCCTTGTAGCAAGTGAACTGCTTTGGTTTATGAAAGGTGATACAAACATTCGTTATTTATTACAACATAATAATAATATTTGGAATGAATGGGCGTTTAAGAGTTGGGTAGAAAGTGATGAGTATAATGGTCCAGATATGACAGATTTCGGTCTTCGCTCTCAACAAGATGAGGAATTTAAGAAGCAATACGATGAGCAAATGGAATTGTTTAAAAAGAACGTTCTAGAAGATGATGATTTTTCGAAGAAATATGGTTATTTAGGAGACGTATACGGAAAGCAGTGGCGTGCTTGGAAAACGACAGCTGGTGAGACACTTGATCAACTAAAAGATGTAATTGAAATGATTAAGAAAACACCAGATTCACGTCGTTTGATTGTATCTGCTTGGAATCCCGAAGATGTACCAAGCATGGCATTGCCACCTTGTCATACGCTATTCCAATTTTATGTAGCAGATGGAAAGCTTTCTTGTCAGTTATATCAAAGAAGCGGTGATATTTTCCTTGGAATTCCATTTAACATTGCAAGCTACTCTCTTCTAACACATTTAATTGCACATGAATGTGGTCTTGAAGTAGGAGAGTTTGTTCATACTATTGGTGATGCACATATTTATACAAATCATTTTGAACAAGTAGAAAAGCAGTTGGCACGTGAACCACGTCCGTTCCCTAAACTTACATTAAATCCAGATGTGAAATCTGTGTTTGATTTTGAAATGGATGATTTAACATTAGAAGGATATGATCCACATCCAGCAATTAAAGCACCAGTTGCAGTGTAATTGTAGAGGAGATGAAAAGATGATTGTTTCATTTATGGTGGCAATGGACGAAAATAGAGTAATTGGTAAAGATAATAAACTACCATGGCGTTTGCCAAGTGAATTACAGTACGTGAAGAAAACGACGATGGGTCACCCGCTTATTATGGGAAGAAAGAACTATGAAGCGATCGGTAGACCGCTCCCAGGAAGACGTAATATTATCGTAACTCGCAATGAAGAGTATCATGTTGAAGGGTGTGAAGTTGCTCATTCTGTGGAAGAAGTGTTTGCGTTATGCAAAGATGAAGAAGAAATCTTTATTTTTGGAGGAGCGCAAATTTATGATTTATTCTTACCGTATGTGGAGAAATTGTATATTACAAAGATTCATCATGCGTTTGATGGAGATACATTCTTCCCAGAAATAGATATGACCGATTGGAAAGAAGTTTTTGTGGAGAAGGGTTTAACGAATGAAAAAAATCCATACACGTACTATTATCATATTTATGAGAAGCAACAATAAAAAAGATTGATGTGAGTATTCACATCAATCTTTTTATTTATATTACCAGATGTAACTTTATAGATGGGATTCAATAGTGCTATAATGAGAGCTAGCATGTATATAATGCTATAAATTTTTAGAAGTTGTAATAAAAGGAGGAGAATCGGTTGAGAAAAATATGGGGGATTCTTTTTCTTTGCTTAGCATTAATGCTAGTCGGATGCGGCAAAGAAGAAAAACCACAAGAAGCGTTTGATACATATGCAAAAGCGTGGAATAAACAAAAATTTGCAGATATGTACGGTCAATTATCAGAAAATGCAAAAAAGAATATCTCGAAAAAAGATTTCGTAGAGAAATATGAAAAAATTTATGCAGGTATAGAAGTGAAAAACTTGAAAGTAGAAACAGGCGAAGTAAAAGAGGATAAAAAAGAGAATGGCCCTGTTCCTTTTAAAGTAAGTATGGATACAGTTGGCGGTAATGTCTCTTTTGGTTATGAAGCAAAAATGGTGAAAGAAAAAGATGGAGATAAAGAATCATGGAAAGTAGATTGGACTCCTGATTTTATTTTCCCAGGCATGACAAAAGATAGTAAAGTGCGTATGCAGACAACACAGCCAAAACGTGGTGAAGTTTACGATCGTAATGGAAAAGGTCTTGCGACGAATGGTAAAGCGTCTGAAATCGGAATGATTCCAGAAAAATTAGGAGATGCTGCTCCACAAACGAAAGAAACAGTAGCGAAGTTGTTAAATATGTCTGTAGAAGAAATTGATCAAAAGCTAGCTGCTAAATGGGTAAAACCAAATTATCTTGTACCAATTGGGATATTGCCTGAAGGGGCAACGCAAAATGCGTACATTGATTTACCAGGTGTTTCAACAAGACCGGTAAATGTTCGTACATATCCGTTAGGAGAAGCGGCAGCGCATTTAACTGGTTATATCGGAAAAGTTAATGCGGAAGATTTAAAAACGCTTCAAAAGAAAGGGTATCAAGCAGATGATCCAGTGGGTAAAGCAGGATTAGAACAAGTATTAGAAGAAAAGTTACGTGGTAAAAAAGGTGGTCGCGTCTTCATGGAAGATGCACAAGGTAAGGAAATTAAAAATTTAGCGAAAACAGATGCTGTTGATGGAGAAAATGTAACTTTAACTATTGATAGTGCTGTTCAAGAAAAAATTTATAATGAAATGAAAGGAGAGGCTGGATCAAGTGCAGCAATTAATCCGAAAAGCGGAGAAACGATTGCACTTGTAAGTAGTCCAGCTTACGATCCTAACCTTATTGCAAGAGGGACATCGAAAGCTCAACGTGAAGCTTGGAATACTGACCCGAAAAAACCGATGACGAATCGATTTACACAATTATCGGTTCCAGGTTCGGTATTTAAGCCTATTACAGGTGCAATTGGTCTTGAAACAAAAACGATTGATCCGAAAGAAGAATTGAAAATTGAAGGATTGAAATGGACGAAAGATTCTTCTTGGGGCAATTATTATGTAACTCGTGTCAAAGACGCAAATCCGATTGATTTTGACAAAGCAATGAAATACTCGGATAACATTTATTTCGCACAAGAAGCTTTGAAAATTGGTAAAGATAAATTTATGTCTGAAGCGAAAAAATTTGGATTCGATGAGAAATTACCAATCGAATACGGATTCCCTGCTTCTAAAATCGCAAATGATGGCATTAAAAATGATATTCAAATGGCAGATACAGGATATGGACAAGGACAAGTATTAATGACTCCTCTTCATTTAGCTTTAACGTATGCGCCAATTGTAAATGATGGAACGATTCCGTCACCGTATATTATTAAAACAGATAAACAACCAAAAGCTTGGAAAGAGAACGTGATTTCTAAAGGAAATCAAGATATATTAAAAACGGCTTTAACGAAAGTAATTAATGATTCAGATGGTACAGGGAAAATCGCGAAAATTGATGGTATGACTCTTGCTGGTAAAACAGGAACAGCAGAATTAAAAGTTTCAAAAGAGGCAGAAGGAAAAGAACTAGGTTGGTTCGCTGCGTTCGATTTAAATTCACCTGATATGGTCATTACAATGATGATTGAAGATGTAAAAGGTAGAGGTGGAAGTAATATTCCAGCTGAAAAAGTGAAACATGTTTTTCAAAAGTAAAATTTGATAAAAACTACCTCCATGAAATATGGAGGTAGTTTTTTTATTTGGTCAGAATCTTAATATTTATATACAAAAACAATATGAAGCAATATAACTTATTAACTTACGAAAAAAAAGTTGCTATTTTTAATTGACATTAGTTAAAACTTTTTGTATTATACTTACATAAGGTAAGTTATTTACTTTCGAATTATAAATCTCAAATTAAAGATAAAATAGAAAAAGGGAGAGAATACAATGACAAAAGTACTATTTATTACAGCAAATCCAAATTCAACAGAAGGTTCTTTCGGTATGGCAGTAGGGGAAGCTTTCATCGAAGCATATAAAAACGAACATCCACAAGACGAAGTTGTAACAATTGATTTATTCAATACAACAGTACCAGCAATTGATGCAGACGTATTCGCTGCTTGGGGTAAATTTGCAGCAGGTGAAGGATTCGAAACTTTAAGCGAAGCTCAACAACAAAAGGTTGCAGCAATGAACAATAACTTAGAAACATTTATGCATGCAGATCGTTATGTATTCGTGACTCCAATGTGGAACTTCAGCTACCCACCAGTAGTGAAAGCATACTTAGATAACTTATCAATCGCAGGTAAAACATTTAAATATACTGAAAACGGTCCAATTGGCTTACTAGAAGGTAAAAAAGCACTTCACATTCAAGCTACAGGCGGCGTTTACTCTGAAGGAGCATACGCAGCAATGGACTTCGGCCGCAATCACTTAAATGCAGTATTAGGATTCATGGGTGTAGCTGACACTGAATATATTGCAGTTGAAGGAATGAATGCAAATCCTGAAAAAGCACAAGACATTAAAGAAGCAGCGATTGCAAATGCACGCGAATTAGCAAAACGTTTCTAATATAGAAAACTTCGAAAATGTCCAAACACTTGCTGTTTGGACATTTTTTCTTCTTTTTCCTTCGTTTGTCTAGTATAATGAAGGTCGGAATGATAATAGGTGGGGGTTCTGTATGATTCAAACGTTTTTTAAAATCTTTTATTTAATTTTAATCGTAATTGTGATTACACCAAGATTGTGGCGTATTAAAAGAAAAGCAAGTACGATGTCACCGCAAGAAAAAGATAGTGTTGTGTATAAAACAACAAACTGGTTTGGTAAGAAAATGGTACGTGTTGCTGGGTCGACTGTAGAAGTAAAGGGACTTGAAAATGTTCCGAAAGACAAGCCGGTACTTGTGGTAAGTAATCATCAAAGTAATATGGATATTCCTGTTTTACTAGGTTACTTAAATAAACCAATTGGATTCGTTTCTAAAGCGGAAATTAAAAAGTTTCCGGTTGTACCAACTTGGATGGAACTAATGAATTGTGTATTCATGGACCGTAGCGATCGTCGTCAATCTCTTAAAGCAATTAAAGATGGAATTGAGCTATTAAAGAACGGGCATTCTATCGTAATTTTTCCAGAGGGAACGAGAAGTAAGGGCGGTGAAATCGGTGAGTTTAAAGCAGGGAGTTTTCACCTTGCTGTAAAATCTGGCGTAGCTATCTTACCAGTAACTTTAGATGGTACATATAAGATGTTTGAGGCAAATGGAAACCGTATGAAACCAGCTCATGCGACATTAACAATTTCTAAGCCGATTACACCTGAAGAATATGCAAGTATGGATGCTAAAGAGTTAACAGAGCATACAAAAGATATAATTGCATCTCAATTACATAAGTAATAAAAAAAGTTTCAGCTTAAACAAGCTGAAACTTTTTTTATGCTGCGGGTAAGACATAAAAGAGTACGCAGAAAAACATCATTGTACTACCACCTAATACGAAGAGATGCCAAATGGCATGATTGAACGGAAGCTTTTCCCAAAGGAAGAATATAGCTCCGACAGAATATAAAATACCGCCTATTAAAAGTAGTGAGAAGCCGTGCCCAGTTAAATTTTCATAAAGGGGTTTAATGGCAACGATCATGAGCCAACCCATAATGATATAACATAATGTTGATGTTTTAATAAAGCGACGAACAAAGAAAATTTTGAAGATAATGCCACCAATCGCAAGGGTCCAAATAATTGCGAGTAACGTCCAACCGAGCGGGCCACGCAGTGTAATGAGTAGAAATGGTGTATACGTGCCGGCGATTAATAAATATATGGCGGAGTGATCTAAAATGGTAAATAACTTTTCTACTTTTGGATGATGAATACTATGTAACAGTGTAGAAAATAAGTACAGCAGGAACATGCTTACGCCATAAACGGTAAAGCCAACAACAGCAGATGCTGTACCATGTTTGGAAGCGTGAATAATTAATATGATTAAGGCAGGGATGCTTAAAATGGCACCGATACCATGGGTAACTGCATTAGCAATCTCTTCTTTTACAAATTGGGTCATTCTTGTGATTTTTTGTGTCATAATGTAAATCCCTTTCCTTGTAATGAGATAAGATATATTTTTCTTAACCATATCATATACAAAAGGATTAGAAAATGATATTTGTATAATTGATTATATTTTTGAATTTTTTTGACAAAAGATAGCGGATACATTGACGTTTACAAAATTTTTTGACAAAATGAACTTATGGAATAGTAGGACAAGGAATCTACTTATGAAGGGGATGGGGAAATGTTTTCAAATATTGGCTTTCCAGGGTTAATTTTAATTTTAGTAGCAGTGTTAATTTTATTCGGCCCTAAAAAGTTACCGGAAATTGGGAAAGCTTTAGGGGAAACGTTAAAAGAATTTAAAAAATCAACAAAAGAATTGACAGATGAGGCATTTCAAGAGAAGGAAAAGAAGTAAATAAAAGAATATGATGAAATTTTCTTGGAATGGATAAATAAAGTGTGGTGAACGAGATGGAAGATCGGGAAATGAGCGTAGTAGAACATATTGTTGAGCTTCGCAAACGAGTAATATATACAGTAATATCCTTCGTATTATTTTTAATTATCGGATTTACTTTTACGAAGGATATTTATTTTTGGCTTGTAAAAGATTTACCAATGAAATTAACTGTTCTCGGTCCAAGTGATGTGTTATGGATTTTTTTCTCGATTGCTACAGTATTTGCTATCGTTTGTACAATTCCTTTTGCAGCGATACAAATTTGGTTATTTGTAAAACCAGGTTTACATCCAAATGAACAAAAAATGACATTAATGTATATACCGGTATTGTCTATATTATTTATAGCAGGCCTATCTTTCGGTTATTTTATCGTAATGCCATTTCTATTTCATTTTTTAACGACAATTGGTAATGAAATGTTTAATACGATGTTTACGACAGAAAAGTATTTTCATTTTGTACTTAATTTAACAGTTCCGTTTGCTGTTATATTTGAATTACCTGTAGTTGTTATGTTTTTAACGAGCATAGGTCTTCTAACGGCAGAATTTCTTCAAAAAATAAGAAGATATGCTTATGTAGTGTTGATTATAATTGCATCGTGTATATCGCCGCCTGATTTTTTATCACATAGTTTAGTAGCGGTACCGCTTATTTGTATTTATGAAATTAGTATCGCTTTATCAAAGATTGTTAGTAAGCGAAAACAGAAAAAAGAAGAAATACAGTCGAAAAGTGCCTCGTTATAAAGGCACTTTTTTATTTATCCCGATTGGTGTGGGCTAATAATCAGTGGGGTATGGACACCCCCCCCATTGATTAAAGTTTCACTTTATTTGTTATACTCTAGCTATAATCGTATACAATATTATAGAAGAAAAAAAATATAGAATCTCCAAAATTTAGACAAACTTTTCACTTTTATAAGTTTATACTGGAGTTATCTAGCTATTTACGGATAATAAGACTCCCGTCTCAAGGGATATATAGGACAGGGTCTGGATTAGGTGGAGATGAATAGAGCCTAAAGCTTCTAACCGTAGGGACTACGGGGTTCGCCTATGGATACTTTAGTATTCGTAGGAAACCTTCACTTTAAATAACGTGTCATGGCGTAAAGTGGAGGAAGTTCAAAAATCCAACGAAAAAGAGGATTGATATTGTGATTACGAAAAGTTTTTATTTCACTCATTCAACAGGGAATTGCATTAAAATATTTGAAATCCCTGTCCTACAAGCACAACATCCATTAGCGTTTCTAATTCAGTCTCGTCTTCAGTTATTTATTGCGAAAATTCAAAAACATAAAAACCCAAGATTTTCGTACTCTTTCCGTGAATATTTACAAAGTTGTTTGAAGTGGAATGATTATTCAAATGTATATAAAACAAATACTCTTGAAAAGAATGCATAATACACAGCAGGGACAGAGTTAGGTAAGCTCTGTCTTTTTTTATTTTAGGTATAAAAATATAATTAATTTGGTGAAATTTGTTCGAAATTGTTGAAAGCAATGGGAATGCTAGTATAATAACAAGGAGAGCGTATTGGAAAGGGAAGAAGTATAATATGCAAAAAATTAAAATTGTAACAGATTCAACTGCAGATTTATCTCAAGAAGTGATTAAGAAGTATGATATTCATGTTTTACCATTATCTATTTCTGTAAATGGACAAACATACTTAGATCGCGTTGATTTACAACCAGATGAATTTATTGAGGAAATGGCGAAATCAGAAGAATTACCAAAAACATCACAACCAGCTATGGGTACATTTGTAGAAATGTATGAAAAGTTAGGAGAAGATGGAAGTGAAGTACTTTCCATCCATATGACAGGTGGAATGAGTGGTACTGTTTCAACAGCAAATAGTGCTGCATCAATGACAGATACTAAAGTAACAGTCGTTGATTCTCAGTTCATTAGCCATGCGTTAGCATATCAAGTAATTGAAGCTGCAAAAATGGCAAAAGAAGAGCGCTCGTTAGAAGATATTTTAAAACGTATTGATGAAGTGAGGAAGAATACTCGTTTATATGTAGTCGTAGATACATTAGAGAATTTAGTGAAAGGTGGGCGTATCGGTAAAGGGAAAGCGTTTATCGGTTCTTTACTGAACATCAAACCGATTGCAAACCTTGAAGGTGGAGCATACAATCCAGTGACAAAAGTTCGTAGTCAAGGGCAAGTTGTTAAAACTTTAACTAAATTATTTGAGCAAGATACTGCTGGGAAAGTTGTAAAAGCAGTTGCAATTCCACATGCAAAAGCACTTCCTTTAGCAGAAAGTGTAAAAGCAGTTGTTGAAAAAGTAAATGGATTCACTCAAACAGAGATTTTCTATACAACACCAGTCATTAGTACTCATACAGGACCAGGAGCAATTGGTTTTATGTATTTAGCAGAATAATAAAAAAAGCTACTTGAAATATATTTTCAAGTAGCTTTTTTATGTGTATATGAAATAAGAAATGAGAAGGGCAATACAGGCGCTTCCGCTAATGATATAGCGAGTCTGTAAGTAATTTTTCATGGAAAACACCCTTTTCGATTTTCTATAGTATATGATAAATTATTCGAAAAAGTAGTTCTGTTATACATGAGAGGTTTCAGTAATTTTTTCTGGCTCTTTCTCTAGTATAGTAGGGATATAAGTGAAAGTTTGGCCCAAAAAAAGAACATGTAGTTGTTCCCACGGTAGCATTCGTAAATTCCAGTTATTACGAAGTCGTGTTACAGCCTCCCTTGGAGTTTCATCTGCTAGCGCAAAAGTACCGTAATGCATTGGAATAAAATGCGTAGCGTTTATATCTAAATAGGCTTGCACAGCTTCTTCCGGTGAAACATGGGATACTTTCATAAACCATTCTGGTTCATAGGCACCAATTGGCATGAGTGCAATATCAATTGAAAAACGTTTGCCGATTTCTTTAAAACCTTTGAAATAACCACTATCACCGCAAAAATAAATGGTTTCTGAAGTAATCTTATTATCGATAATCCATCCTCCCCAGTGAGAGGTATTCGTATCAAATAATGATCTTCTCGTCCAGTGCTGGGCAGGTACGAAGTGAAAAGCGACTTCATCAATTGTTATACTGTCCCACCAGCTGTATTCTTTTACATTGGTGAATTTTTTACGAGTAAATAATTTTTTTAATCCAATTGGCACAAGGTATAAAACATCATTATTCAGTTGACGAAGAGATGAAAAGTCTAAATGGTCATAATGGCCGTGTGAAATAAGCACAATATCAATTTTAGGTAGTTCATCTAAAGCGAGACCTGGCTGTGTAAGTCTTGGAACTAGCTTTAATTTATTTGCCCATACTGGATCTGTTAAAATGTTTAAGCCGTTCGTTTGAATTAGAAAAGTAGAGTGACCGATCCATGTGACAGTCGTTTTTTCAAAGTTATTTTGCAGAAATTTACTTTGTTTAACAGGTGATTGTTCTACTAGAAAAGAAAAATCTTTTTTGTTTTGTTTTCTCTCTTTACGCCAGCGTAAGAAGGAGTGAATTGATTTTTTTGTACTCACATTATCCATATTTTCATAGCGCTTTGTCATGAACATCACCTCATTTAAAATCGTTGTAGTTGTATTGTACCGAAATGTTGTAAAGGAAAACAGTGTGTAAAATGGATTAATGTTTAAGGAATTGTAAAAAAATTGATAATTACCTTTACAAAATTTAACCCTATTGGTGAGGGCTAATAATCAACGGAGGATGAAAAACCCCCACTGATTAAAGTTTCACTTTAAAATGGATTCTTGTTTGTAAATAAAGTATAGAGAAATAATAGTAGTTAACAATAGAACTTTTGTCTAGTAATTCGCATAATAATAAGAAGTAACATACGTAAAATCGTACGATTTCGTGAACAAATGAAGTAAACAATTTTCTCATAGTGTTTACTTAGGTTATGATATACATAACCTACATAAATTAAGGGAAGAGAAAAGAGGTTTAATAATGAAGCGTTATCAAAAGTTAATTGGTCTTATGGTTATTTTTTGTCTTTTTGTACTAGCTGGATGCAGTGACTCAGGATCGAAACTCCGTAAACCATTAAACTGGGATTTAGAAACTTTCCAATTCACAAACCAAGAAGGAAAGCAGTTTGGTACAAAAGATTTGAAAGGAAAAGTATGGGTTGCAGATTTCATGTTTACAAACTGTCAAACAGTTTGCCCACCAATGACTGCTAATATGGCGAAATTACAGAAGATGGCGAAGGAAGAGAAGTTAGACGTTCAGTTTGTGTCGTTTAGCGTAGATCCTGACCTAGATAAACCGGAAAATTTGAAAGCATTCATTCAAAAGTTCACAGAAGATACAAGTAACTGGAACTTATTAACAGGATATTCATTGGAGGATATTACAAAATTTTCAAAAGATAATTTCCAATCGCTTGTAGATAAACCAGAGAATGGGCAAGTTATTCATGGAACATCATTTTTCTTAGTCGATCAAAATGGAAAAGTAATGAAAAAATATAGTGGTATTAGTAATACGCCATACGAAGATATTATACGTGATATGAAGCGATTAGTGGATTAAAAAGAAGGGTGCTTAGCACCCTTCTTTTTTGTCTTTTAGTCTATGGATAATATATCATGTTGTTGCGGAAGTTTCGGTGCACGAATTTCTAACACACCATTTTGATAAGAAGCTTTCGCTGTTTTTTTATTAATTAAATATGGTAACTTAATAATTCTTGACGCTTCTGAACTGGAACGTTCTCGGCGATAATAGTTATGAGATGTTTGTTCTTCTGTCTCTTCAATTATATCTTCTTTCACAGAGACTTTTAAGTATTCGCTTTGTATTTCAATTTGAATTTGTTCTTTTTGAATACCTGGTAGTTCGGCTGTAACGACGAGTTCGTCACCAACTTCGTATAAATCTACAGGGAATGTTAATAAACGGTTTCCTTTTTGGAAAAAATGATTTAAATCAGCAATTACATTACGAAGAGGTGTTTGTTCGAAAAAATCATCAATTTGCTTTAAATAATTACGAACCGGTGGGCGAGAAGAATCTTTTTTTTCTTCACTCATGGTATTACCTCCTAGAAATCAATTTGCAATATCATATGACAAAAGCGGAGAAAGGTGTGTGCCTAGTTTTCATGTTTTCATAAAAAATTGTTAAAAATGTGAAATGGAGTGATTTTTTTATAGTTTTTGGTCGCCATATTCAGTTGATTATGCTAGTATAAATAAGGTTGATATAGTAGTATAGAGACAGAATGAAAACCGAAAGAGGGTAAGAAGTATGTGTGGTTTTGTAGGATGTTTATGTGAAAACCCTAGAGAGTTTTCAGAAACAGAAAAACATCAATTTGAAAATATGAACACGATGATTTTCCACCGTGGTCCAGATGACGAAGGATATTTTCGTGATGAACATGTACAATTTGGCTTCCGCCGTTTAAGTATCATTGACTTAGAGGCAGGACATCAGCCACTAACTTATGAAAATGATCGATATGTAATTATTTTTAATGGTGAAATTTATAACTATGTAGAATTACGTGAAATGTTACTTGAAAAAGGTGCAACTTTTGCAACACAATCTGATACAGAGGTTATCATTGCATTGTATGCACATATGAAAGAAAAATGTGTAGACTACCTTCGTGGTATGTTTGCATTTATGATTTGGGATCGTGAAGAAAAGAAACTTTTCGGTGCACGTGACCACTTTGGTATTAAACCTTTATACATCGCACAACAAGGTGATACTACATTCTTCGCATCTGAGAAGAAAAGTATTATGCATGTAATGGAAGATAAAGGGGTAAACCCAACTTCATTACAACATTACTTTACGTACCAATATGGTCCAGAGCCAGAAACATTAACAATTGATGTTAATAAAATTGAGCCTGGTCATTACTTCGTAAAAGAAATCGGAAAAGAGATGGAAATTCATCGCTACTGGAAACCTTATTTCAATGCTTCAAGTGCAACGAAAGAGGAGCATATCCAAGCGATTCGTGATGTATTATATGATTCTGTAAAAGTGCATATGCGTAGTGATGTACCAGTAGGTTCTTTCTTATCTGGTGGTATCGATTCATCGATTATTGCTTCTATCGCAAGAGAAATGAATCCAAATCTTTTAACGTTCTCTGTTGGCTTTGAGCAACGCGGTTTCAGTGAAGTTGATGTTGCGAAAGAAACTGCTGAGAAATTAGGAGTTAAAAACCATAACGTATTCATTTCAGCGCAAGAATTTATGGATGAGTTCCCAAAAATTATTTGGCATATGGATGATCCTTTAGCGGATCCAGCAGCTGTACCATTGTATTTCGTTGCTAAAGAAGCGCGTAAACATGTAACGGTTGTACTTTCGGGTGAAGGTGCGGACGAGCTGTTTGGCGGCTATAACATTTATCGCGAGCCAAACTCTTTAAAAATGTTCTCTTACATTCCTAGCCCAGGAAAGAGCGTTCTAAAGGCACTAAGTGGTGCCCTTAAAGAAGGATTTAAAGGGAAAAGCTTCTTAGAGCGTGGATGTACGTCAATTGAAGAGCGTTACTATGGAAATGCGAAAATCTTCCGTGAAGAAGAAAAAGCTGAATTAATGAAGTATTACGATGAAAGTGTTAACTATATGGATATCACGAAACCATTGTATAACGAAATTAAAGATTATGATGATGTAAGTAAAATGCAGTACATTGACATGTTCACATGGTTACGCGGCGATATTTTATTAAAAGCTGATAAAATGACGATGGCAAATTCATTAGAACTTCGTGTACCGTTCTTAGATAAAGAAGTATTTGATGTTGCATCTAAAATTCCGACAGAATTTAAAATTGCAAACGGAACAACGAAAGCTATTTTACGTGAAGCGGCACGTGGAATTGTTCCAGATCACGTGTTAGATCGTAAAAAGCTTGGATTCCCAGTACCAATTCGTCACTGGTTAAAAGATGAAATGCACGATTGGGCTGTAAATATTATTAACGAAAGCAAAACTGAGCATTTAATCGACAAACAGTATGTATTAAACTTACTGGAAGCACATTGTGCAGATAAAGGCGATTATAGCCGTAAAATTTGGACTGTACTTGCGTTTATGGTATGGCATCAAATTTATGTTGAGCATAAATACGATACGAATAAATTCCATGAAGAAACAAAACGTGCGTATAGCTTAGTTTAATTAGAAAAACCTTAAGATCGCATTTGGTCTTAAGGTTTTTTTCATAAATAGCACTTTTAATTGATACAATAATAGTAAAAGGATGTACAACATATGATTACGTTTGAGAAAGTAAATATAGAAAATGAAAGCGTTGTTAAAGAAATGTTTCGCTCGCACAGTTTAAGTGTGGAAAAGGTTCAGTACTGTGTAAAAGTTGATGATACATATATCGGTGTAATAGATTATAGTGTTCAAGAAGAGAGTGCTATTTTATCTCAGCTAATTATCCATTTTGATTATCAAGGTTATGGATATGGAACGAATACGTATTTTACATTTGAAGAAATGATGAAACATAGAAATGTGAAAGAGATAAAAGTATTACAAGAGGAATTAACAGAACGAGCTAAGTCTTTCATAGAGGGATCTGGTTTTATTGAGGAAAATGGAGTATATATAAAGCAAATGTAACGAATATTTATTACGTGATGAAATGAATAAAAGGCAGGTGAACGTATGACAATGACTTCTGGGCTTGTATTAGTTGGAGGGTGTTTTATAGTAGCGGAACTATGCCAGATGTTTATTCGAAAAAGAATGTATAAGAAGAGAAGACCGTATGAATTACAATTTATCCCCGTGTTTTTAATTTTGTTTTGTATGCTATTTGTATTACAAAACATAACTCATTTTCCACCTCTTTTGAACATCTTTTTGAAGTTCGGTTTGCTATATAGCGGCGTTGGGATAGTTCTTTTATTTATTTTATTTTGCATACGTTACATCCACTATCAATCATACATATTCGTTTTAAATTGGTTAAAGCAAAGCGATAAAAACCGCCTTACATAAGGCGGTTTTTATTTGTATTTGTAACGGAACTTGTACAAGTAACATAAAATAGGACGAGTAGAAATATAAGTTTATTACATTAAAGAAAGGAACGAAAAAGTTATATGAAGCTGGTTATAGATGCAGGGCACGGTGGATATGATTCGGGGGCTGTTGGTTATGGTTTAGTGGAAAAAGAGTTAACACTTCAAATTGCTAGACGTGTTCGAGCTATTCTAACTGCAAATTACCCAATTACTATTAAAATGACACGTGATAGTGATGTGTTTATCTCTTTATCAGAACGTGCTAATATTGCTAATTCCTTTGGCGCAGACTATTTTATCTCATTTCATATTAATAGTGGTGGTGGCACTGGTTTTGAAAGTTATATACACAATGCGATATCTAATAGTAGTTCGGCATATGCCAAGCAACAAAAAATTCATGCGGCAGTTAATCCTGTATTAACAAAATACGGCCTTCGTGATCGAGGAGCCAAAAAAGTAAATTATGCAGTACTTAGAGAGACTGCAATGGATGCAGTATTAACAGAAACTGCTTTTATTGATACAACGTTTGATGCGAATTTATTGAAAAATCCACAATTTATTGAAGATCTAAGTCAAGCATATGCAAACGGAATAGCAGCTGCTTTGGGAGTAGCTCCAAATCCGAATCCTCCAAATCCACAACCCCAAACCCACAGCCGACACCACAAACGAAGGGGATTGCTTATATCCTTGGGAAAAATGTAAATTTAAGAAGTGGTTCATCAACGTCTTCTTCAGTTATTCGTCAACTAAATTCGCCAGAATCTTATGTCGTATATTAGGAAAGTAACGGATGGTTAGATTTAGGGAATGGACAATGGGTGTATAATAATCCCTCATACATTAATTTTATAAAAACGAGCAATAGTGATGGAAATCCAATCGGTGTCGCTTATATACAAGGAACAAATGTAAATTTAAGAAGTGGTCCGTCAACATCTTCTTCAGTTATTCGCAAGTTAAATAAACCTGAATCGTATTTAGTATATATAAATCAAAACGGTTGGTTAAACCTGGGTGGAAAGCAGTGGGTGTATTATGACCCATCATATATTAAATATAATCAATATTAGGAAATAAACTTATAATGTAATATGAATGCGTATCTTTGTTATGTATAACATAGATACGCATTCTAAGAACGTCTATTATTTTCATACTCATACACTTTATCCCGCTATTTGAGGGCAGTAAGACTCCCACCTCAAAACTCGGCGATAGATAGGAGATCAACTGCTCGTAAAACCCCAATTGGTGTGGGCTAATAATCAGGGGGAATGGACAAAACCCCCACTGATTAAAGTTTAACTTTATTTTAAAAAGAAACATTTGAATAGCGGATAGAATCTAAATAGTATATATTAAAAAAGTTCTCTGATATACATTGACAATGTATGTAATATACATTAACCTTTAATTGTTAATGATAATCGATTTCATCTAGGGAGGACATATGGTACATAGTAAAAAAATATTTATGTTCTGCATTATGATACTTATGGTTATAATCGCAGGGTGTAGTAAAGAAGAGAAAAAAGAAAATGATACATCAGCTAAAGCAAAAGATTCGTATAGTATAAAGCATGCAATGGGTGAAACAACAGTAAATGGTACACCTAAAAAAGTCGTTGTTTTAACAAATGAGGGTGCAGAGGCTCTTCTAGCTGTGGGTGTAACACCAGTTGGAACTACAAAACCGCGTGCGGGTGATGAATGGTATCCTCATTTAGCGAAAGAGTTAAAAGATACAAAAGTTGTAGGAACTGAGCGTGATATTAATTTAGAGGCAGTTATGAAGCTTAAGCCGGATTTAATTATCGGAAATAAAATGCGTCATGAAAAAATATATGAGCAATTGAAAGAAATCGCACCAACTGTATATGCTGAAACATTGCGTGGGGATTGGAAGGAAAACTTTACACTCTATACAAAAGCAGTAAATAAAGAAAAAGAAGGCCAAAAGGCTCTTGAAGATTATAAAAAGCGTATTGAAGGAATGAAAGAGAATCTAGGAGATAAAATAAACTCTAAAGTGTCTATTATTCGCTTCGTACCAGGAGATGTTCGTATTTATCAAAAGAATTCATTCTCAGGCGTTGTATTAAATGATGTTGGATTTAAACGACCACCATTACAAGATAAAGATGAATTCGCGATAAAAGGAATTACAAAAGAGCAAATTCCAAATATGGACGGGGACTACTTATTCTATTTCACATCTGATAAAGATGCAGATAAGAATAATGAAGGAAATACTTTAGCAAAAGAATGGATTGAAGATCCACTCTTTAAGCAGCTACAGGCTTCTAAAAATAATAAAGTATTCCAAGTAGATGAAGTAATTTGGAATACAGCAGGCGGCATTAAAGCTGCAAACCTTATGTTAGATGATATTGAAAAATATTATCTTAAATAAATAAAAAAGTACATCACTTTAAATAGGTGATGTACTTTTTTATTTATAAAAATACAGAAAATTCCTTCTTTTAGATTGTTATAAGTTGTACAATAAAATCAATTATGAAATAAAGGAGTGGGAATGAATGAAAGCTACTCATAAAGATTGGATTTTGTTTAACGGTAGAATTGTAAATACGAAGGAAGAACAGCCTATGGTCCCATTGGAGGAAAGAGGCTTTCAATTTGGTGATGGTATATATGAGGTATTCAGATTATACGATGGGAAGCCTCATTTATTAGACTTACATTTGGAACGCTTTTTTAAATCTATGAAGGAAATTAAAATTGTTCCACCGTTTACAAAGGAAGAGCTAGTCGAGGGACTTCATCAAATGATTGAAAAAAATCAATTTCAAGAGGATGGGAATGTGTACCTTCAAATATCACGAGGGGCTCAAGCGCGAAATCATGTGTATGAACAAGATCTACAACCGACATATTTTGCGAATATCGTTTCGTTTCCAAGACCAATTGCTACAATGGAAACAGGAATAAAAGTAACGGTGGAAGAGGATATACGGTGGAAGTTTTGTCATATAAAATCTTTAAACCTTCTTCCTAATATTATGATTAAAAATAAAATAAACGAGCAAGGGTATCAAGAAGCGATATTAGTACGTGATGGAATTGTAACAGAAGGGTGTCATTCGAATTTCTTTATGGTGAAAAATAATAAGTTGATTACACATCCGGCTGATAATTTCATTCTACATGGTATTACTCGTTACTATGTTATGACATTAGCGAAAGCTTTACATATTGAAGTAGAAGAGCGTGAATTCTCATTACAAGAAGTATACGAGGCTGACGAATGCTTCTTTACAGCGACACCTCTTGAGATATTCCCGGTTGTTCAAATTGGTGATGAGCAGTTTGGAAGTGGAGAGAGAGGTAATATTACAAAAAAATTACAAGCAGCTTATGAAGAAAGTATTGTCTCTTTTAAAGTAACAAATTAAGTATTAGGAAAAGAAGCTGGTATTCTTCCAGCTTTTTTTCATGATATAATTCAAGTGTAGGACAAGTTTTGAAAACGCTGTAAAAGGGGATTTAATATATGAATTATGAAGATTTTAAGGAAGTAATCCACGGAAGACGTAGTGTTAGAAAGTTTACAGAACAAGAAGTAGCTATTAGTGATATAAAAGAAATTATTGATTGTGCTAGATATGCACCAAGTGATACTAACTCGCAGACGTGGGAGTTCTTGGTTATCATGAATCGAGATAAAATTAAAGAGATTGAACAAATGACATGGGATTCGTTACATAAACTTGCGGCAAAAGCGGCAGAAAATGGAGAAGAAAAAGCAGGTAAATTATTAACACGTTCATTTGGGCCTTATGCAACTGCCTTTTCTGAAGCTCCAGTATTAATCGTATGCTTGGCAACACCATACGAATCAAAGTTTCGTGAAAAGATATTTGATCCAATTGCTTTCGTTCCTGATTCAGTGTGGGAAGAGGAAGGGATTAAGAGTAGCTGTCTAGCGGCACAAAATTTAATGTTGGCTGCACATGCGAGAGGACTTGGTACTTGTCCAATGACAGGACCTGTATTATTAGCTCAAGATGGACTGCGACAATATTTACAAATTGAGCCTGAAAAACAAATTAATATGGTAATTTCACTCGGGTTTCCGAAAGATAAGCCGAAGAAACTTTCGCGAAAAGAAGTAGATGAGATTACAACATTTATTTTTTAAATGCTATGTAGAAAAGACATTGAAAGAACAATGTCTTTTTATTTTGAACGGATATTTTTCTGGTGAATTGGGCTAAAATGATGGATAAGATGGAATTTCTATTTATTTCTTAAAAAAAATTAATGTTCTTAAAATGAAAGTATGGTACAGTAATCGTGAGCAAGCTAATATTTGTTCATGAAAGTGTTAAAAACTTTTTTAAAATCAAGAAGTTATTTTTGTATAATAAATTCTAACGAAATAACAGGGGGGATGAATTTTGAAGAAATTCATAATCGCTGGATTGTCTGTATTGTTATTAGTAGGCTGTGGTGCTCCAAAGGAAAAAGAGGGTGCACAGTCAAATCAGGAAGAACAAGTTGTAAATGCAAGTGATGAGAATATGGTCGTATTTCCTGAAGGCGCAATTCCAGTTGGAGAAGGAAAAGTAAAAGTAATTACACCAGATGGTACTTCTGAAAATGGCAATATACCAACTGTATTCATAAAAAAAGATACTTTAATTCAGCAAGTTGAATTAGAACTTTCTAATTTTCAAAATGATAAAGAAACATTTGTATTTGTAGATCAAATGTTTGCAGATAAACATCAAGTTACTAGTACAACACAGACAACAGTACAATTAAAAGAAAAGATGCTTGAGACAGGTGGTCATATGATTACCGCAGTTCAGTTTGAAAACAATGACCCGAAAGGAAAAGTCATTAGCTTTAATCAAGCGACGTTTGAAACGAAGCCTGCGTCTTAATATGGATAAAAAGTACATTACTTAAAGTGGTAGTGTACTTTTTAGTTTATAACGATTCCCGGTAAATTATTGAATTATACTCGTGTATTACGTCGTAGAGAATAATCGGCTTCTCTTCCCAGTACGAATGATAGTAAAATATTATTTGCTATAACTGCATGGGAAGAGGGAAGTAATGTGAAGATATTAATTCGAATCATTTTACTTTGTATCCCTGTATCAATAGGCCGGTTTATTATACAAGAACTTGTTCAGGTAATGTTGAAGACCTACTAATGGGAAGTACATGTTTTATAATTGTTTTTATTTTTTAGGAGAAATTAGGATTAAAATAAATTCCCATAAGAAAGATGTAGGATTTTAGTTATAAATGTCGAATGAAATATATAATGTCGTAATAACATATTTTCTATTGTTTATTGTGAAACAGAAGAAGGAGAGATATCAGTAATGAAGCGAGCGCTTATAAACATTGATTATACATATGATTTCGTAGCTGAAAAAGGTGCTTTAACTTGTGGAAAACCAGGTCAAGAAATTGAACGAGAACTTGTTAATATAACGAAGCAATTCATCAAAAATGGAGATTACGTAGTATTTGCAATCGATAAACATGAAGAAAATGATGTATATCATCCTGAAGCGAAATTGTTTCCACCACATAATATAACGGATACAAATGGAAGAGGCTTATTTGGTGAATTACAAGATATATATGAAAAATATAAAACCGCAGAGAATGTATACTATATGGACAAAACACGTTACAGTGCTTTTGCAGGAACGGATTTAGAGATGAAGCTAAGAGAAAGAGGAATAGAGGAAGTACATCTTGTAGGTGTATGTACAGACATTTGTGTTCTTCATACAGCAGTAGATGCTTATAATAAAGGGTTCCAAATTGTTGTTTATGAAAAGGCAGTAGCATCATTTAATGAACAAGGACATGCATTTGCACTTGGACATTTTAAGTCTTGTTTAAATGCAGAAGTGAAGTAAAAAAGAGGCCTTTAAAAAGGTCTTTTTTTTACGTTTAAATAGAGACGACTTGTTGCTGAATTAGTTTCTTTATGAACGGACTAATGTTTTCTGGTAGTTGGTTTAAAGCAAAAGTTTGATAAGTGGCGTTTTAAAATAAAGTCGTAATGTTTATAAAAAATTCCACTGTTATCTCCTTTAAGATGATTAAAAAGGGTATATTTATAGTAAAAAGGAAAAGGACATCTGAAATTGAAAGATTGATTAAGGAACCGTTAATTAAAGGGGCATATTGTTGAAGATGAACTGAGAGTGAAAATCAAAATACATAAGTTAAGAAAGCGATATTTAAAATCAGGATAACAGATGTTCCTAGAAAAAATTTGAACTGATTAAAAAGAATTAACAATAAATCAGCTCTGTATGAAATTTTTATTTTTAAGGAAGTGGATGGATGAATTTATTAACTTTTACTGAGGAATTTTTTAATTATGTAAGGGAGTTTTTGCTTTTAAGATTTATATTATTTGCTTTGATTCTTATGATTTTTTCTTTTGTCATAAACCGTATTATTGATTGGTTTTTTAGGAAGTCAAGCTTTTTGGATGAAGAAGTAGAACAGACGATTCAAAGTGTAATTCGATCAATTGTTAGATATGGAATTGTAGTCAGCCTTATTATTTATCTAATTAGTCAATTTGTAGATATAAAAGGTATTCTTGCGGGTGCAGGGATTGCCGGAGTTGTCATCGGTTTTGCTGCACAACAGATGCTAAAAGATGTTATATTAGGGTTCGCAAGATTAACGGACAAAGAGTTTCGCGTCGGCGATTTTGTTACTTTTAACGGAACAAGTTCAGGAACTATTGAGGAAATCAGTATTCGCTTTATGCAAATTCGTGAATGGTCAGGAAAACTTCTTACCATCCCACATGGAGAGATTAGAACGATACAAAATTTTAATAAAGGCTGGATGCGGGTTATTGAACGGATTACGGTAAGTTATCAGGAAGATCCTACAAGAATAAAGGAATTGTTAGAAGAAGTATGTGTTAACTGCAATGAAAAATTGGGACAAAGCCTACATAGAGTAGAGGATGAGGCTGTTGAACCATTTAAATATATTGGTGTTACAGACTTAAATCCAAACCTTAAATATGTTGGGTACGAATTTTGTATTATAGGTTTGATTAAACCTGAAGATTACTTTGAAACTTCCAGGCAAGTAAGGTTTGAACTAATGTCTATATTCCATAAGAATCAAGTACAAATGCCAGCAGCGAACATGTACGTTCATACCGAAAAATTACAGGGAATCCATGGGAATCAGCTTCACCAGACTGGTAAAGAAAACTAGTTGGTTGGAGATCCTAGGTCAATTCATGAAGCGTGATTGGAAATTAAGGGTACAATTCGGGTTTTTAGGCCGATAGATTTCGATGAGCTTTAGGGGGCATAATACCTCCCGAAAAATTAACTTCAGCACTTGGGCGCAATTCTGCAACAAGAATTGTGCTCTTTTGTTATTTGTAGAATTTAGAAATTTCTTAATGTTATAATGGTAGTTGGTGATGAGAATGAACTTTGACGAAAAAGATATGCAACGTTTAGAAGCATTAAAAAAAATTGCTGAATTACTAAATGAAGCAACAAACTTGCAGGAAATGTTAGAAAAAGTATTACATACATTATTACAAGTTATGAATTTACAAACAGGGTGGATATTTTTTATTGATGAAAAAGGGACACATCGTATGCTTGTAGACCAAAACTTACCGCCAGCTCTTACGTGGCAAGAAAAAAAGCCAATGTGTGAAGGTGACTGTTGGTGTGTAGAACGTTTTGTGAATGGGAGATTGGAAAAAGCGACAAATATTATTGAATGTAAACGTATTGAAGATGCGATTGAATGTAATTGGGGTGAGACAGAAGACATTACACACCACGCGACAATTCCTTTACGTTCTGGATCAGAGAAATTCGGTCTATTAAATGTGGCCTCGCCTCATAAAACACATTTTTCAGAGGAAGAATTAGCGTTATTAGAATCGATCGCATTTCAAATTGGAACAACGATACAACGTATTCAGTTAGTTGAGAAAGAACGAAAATATGTAGTTGTAGCTGAAAGAAATCGGCTCGCACGTGACCTACATGACTCAGTTAAACAATTGCTATTTTCTATTATGCTAACAGCTAAAGGCACTCTTAATATGACTGAAGATAGAGAACTTCAGGAGATGTTGAGTTATATTGGAGAGTTATCGCAAGAAGCATTACAAGAGATGACGTTATTAATTTGGCAATTACGTCCTGAAGGGTTAGAAAAAGGTTTAGTAGAAGGGATTCAAAATTATGGAAAGCTATTAGGAATTCAAGTGGAAGTTCGAATTGATGGGATGGTTTCAATTGGAGATGAAATAGAAGAAGTTTTATGGCGTATTAGTCAAGAAGCGCTACATAATTGTAAAAAACATGCTTCATGTGAAAAAGTATGTGTTCATTTAAGAGTAGAAAATAATAATTTATATTTTTACATAGAAGATGATGGAATAGGATTTGTGCAGGAACAAGTAAGAGAGTCAGCACTTGGCTTAAAAAATATGAAGGAACGCATTCAGTTAATGAGAGGATCATTTCGAATAAAAACAGAGCCGGAAAAGGGGACGAAAATAGAAATTCAATTACCGGTTTGAAAGGGGGAAGTCTGGTGAAGATTAAATTGCTACTGGTAGAAGATCATCATATCGTTCGAAGGGGACTCGTATTCTTTTTGAAATCGAGAGAGGAATTTGAAATAATTGGAGAAGCAGAAAATGGTGAAGAGGCACTAACATTTGTTCAAAAAGAAAAGCCAGATCTAGTATTAATGGATTTATCAATGCCTAAAATGGACGGTATTGAAGCGACAAAGCGTATAAAACAATATGATAAGACAATAAAAATTCTTATGTTAAGTAGTTTTTCAGAACAAGATTATGTTTTACCAGCATTAGAAGCTGGGGCAGATGGTTATCAATTAAAAGAAGTGCAGCCAGATCAACTTGTTGCGTCAATTGTTGCGGTATATCAAGGGAATACGAATTTTCATCCGAAAGTAACACCTGCGCTATTAGGACGTCCGGCAGTCAAGAAAGAAAAAGAGAATCCTTTTTCGATGTTAACGAAAAGGGAGCAAGAAGTACTTCGTGAAATTGCGAAAGGAAGAAGTAATAAGGAGATTGCGGCAGAGCTTCATATTACAGAACAAACGGTTAAAACACATGTTTCTAACGTATTGGCTAAATTGGAAGTAGATGACCGCACACAAGCTGCTTTATATGCGGTGAAACATGGGGCTATTTAGGAGGGGCATATGAAAGAAAAGGCTGTACTACAGAGGTATATGTCAAGTTTAGCTGAGGCTAGTTATTTTAATGGTACAGTACTTATTGCAAAGAATGATGAAATATTATTAAGTGAAGCATTTGGAACAGCGAATTTCACATATAATATTCCTCATACTATTGATACAAAATTTCGAATTGGATCATTAACAAAAGCGTTTACTTGTACAGCAATATTACAACTAGAGGAACGAGGTTTACTTTCAGTAGTAGATTCGATTACAAAATATATAAAGGGGTTCTCTTATGGAGAGGATGTTTCAATTCACCACCTTTTAACTCACACATCGGGTATTTCAAATTTTACAAGTTGGCCTAATTATTGGTCGGATATGATGAGGAAGCCTATATCTAAAGAAGACATGGTGCAACTATTAAAGACGTATCCATTAGAGTTTAAACCAGGTGAGAAATATAGTTATACAAACTCTGGTTATATTTTATTAACAATAATAATTGAGAAAATTACTGGTTTATCATATAAAGAATATATACATAAATATATATGTCAACCACTTCAAATGCATAATACCGGATGTGAGGATGAGAGTAGAGAGATAGTAAAATCTTTATCAACAGGATATACGATATATGGAGATGTAATTCAAACTGAACATATTGATATGTCTATCCCGTTAGGGGCATACGGAATGTATTCGACAGTTAAAGATTTATTTAAATGGCATAAAGCGTTGCGACGTAGTGAGGTGATTTCAGATGCTTCACGTCAAAAAATGTTTACTGCATATTTGAATCATTATGGTTATGGTTGGGCAATCACACAAGAGCGAGAAGGAAATACTTCCGCTAGCCATTTTGGTGATATAAATGGTTTTGTGAATTATATGATTCGATATGAAAAAGATAATATTTGTATTATTGTACTAAGTAATATAAATATTACACCAGTCATAGAGATTGCAAAAAATATAGCTGAAATTATAAATGGGGAAGAGGTTCAGATGCCTCTACCTATAAAGAAGTTTGAGCGGAATTTTGCAAACAAGTTAGAATGTGTGGGGAAGTATGTAACAGAAAACAATGAAGTAATTCAAATTATAGAAACGAAAAATAAACTCTATGTTATAGTTCCGAAACGTTATGGTGTATTATATAAACTTGAGCTTCACTTCTGTTCTTTGCGAGATGAAGTTGCAACATTCCGAACGACATACGTAGATGAAAAGATAGAAATAAATACAAAAACAGGATTATTACGTTACAAAGATGTTATGGGGAAATACATAAAAGCTAATAAAATAAGTAGTGATGCCAAATAAAGGTTTTTCTTCTTTCGATTATTAGGTACAATAAAGCTTCTATGGAAGGGGAAGATACGTTATGCCTGGTATAAAAAGTGAGATTGGAAAAATTCAGGCTTCGTTAAATGGTTTATCACCGAAATTGCGAAGTATTGCCGAACATATTTTGAAACATCCACAAGATGTTGTACATAAATCTATTACGGAATTAGCTGAGGTTACGAATAGTTCAGAAGCAACGATATTTCGATTATGCAAACACCTTGGTTTTCAAGGGTTTCAAGATTTAAAGATCACATTAGCTCGTGAGATTGTACATACACCGATGCAAAATATTCATGAGGAAGTATCGGTAGAAGATAATATGGTCACTGTCGCTAAAAAAGTTTTTCATTCACATATTACAGGACTACAAGATACATTACATTTATTAAATGATAACGCACTGGAACAAGCAGTAAGTGCGCTGAATGAGGCGAAACGAATTGAGTTTTATGGAAATGGTGGATCTGGTATTATCGCGATGGATGCTTACCATAAGTTTATGAGAACAGGTATTTCTTGTATTGCTCATACGGATTCTCATTTTCAAATTATGGGGGCGGGCTTACTGACAAAAGAAGCAGTTGTCATTGCAATTTCTCATTCGGGCAGTAATAAAGGATTACTTGAAGTGTTAGAAGTAGCAAAAACAAAAGGAGCACGTATTATTGCGATTACGAGCTATCAAAAGTCGGCATTAAGTCAACTTGCTGACATAACGTTACATACTTCGACGCGTGAGACGGAGTTCCGTACAGAAGGAGGGCACTGAAAAACTTGCG